>JBAYGQ010000362.1:0-3820 GCA_041666585.1 Bacteroidota bacterium | reverse complement strand
CAAAGAAAACTTCCTTACGCTCAAGTCTAGCAAAATAAGCATCTAAAAACTTGCCAATGTGATCTATCTGCTTCAAAATTATATTTTCTTTTTCTTTATACTCTTCCTGTAAATCATTTTCTTTAATCACCAGCAATAAGCCACGAATAGCTTCTAGCTTAATAAATAGAATTGAAAGTCTATCGATGATCATGCCCGGGCTTTCACTATAAAACTGCTCTTGAGAGCCAGATGAAACATCGATTTGTTTTGCGATTTCGCTATCCATTTCTCTTATCAGGTCATTTCTGATTTGATTATTTTTATCGATTTCTTGCTTAGTCTTAGCTACATGCTCCGAACCAAGCTCCGTCATCCTTGCTGAATCTTCAAGACCCCACTGTTCTAGATTTGTTTCCATGTTTAATCTTATAAGCCGACTTAGCTGATCTCCAGATTTAAGGTCGGTTATTGTACCGTCAAGAACATCTGAAAATATCTTCGATATTATCTTTATGTTATGCATATTATTGATTATTAAAATCTTCGATGAAATCCGCATTAGAAAATCTTTTGAGAGAGTATTCGAAAACTGCTTTATTTTTATAATATGAATTTGGAAACAATTTCACTTTTTTACCTAATAGTGTTGCAGCAATAGCTATGTGCAACCTATCAGTGTTAACTTGTTCATATTTTTGTAAAATCCCAATTAACTCACCAAGGGGTTTAGTGGCATATCCATTATGTGATATATCAACATTTGACTCTGGTCGTGACTTAAATACCGATTCAACATCTAAACGAAAGGCATTCATGACCCCAATTCCGGCAGGTGTCTGAACAAACTCGTTATAAAACGCACAGTCATGCCACAAGTAAACTTCGGCATGTTTCAATTTATCATTTAAAAATTTTGCAGAGACTCGTTCCCGACAAAATATTGTCAATTTACTTGAAACATTATCCAGAACTTCCACTTGTTTTTCACCAAATATTGTATGTGGAAGTATAACAACATCTTTATACAGATCTGGTTTATTAATCAGGAAGTCCCTAATATCAGAATAATAGTCAACGAGATTACCCCCACCATCAATAAACAACACGTCATTATGTTTTGGTGAGGAAATATCTACACAATGCTCCAAAATATTTAGGGACGATAAAAGTTTTTTTGTTCCGTGCCAAATTAGAGAATCCCCATAATTACCAGGAAACCGAAAAAAATCGACGGAGGTGTTTTTATAGTTATTCAAATATTCCTTTAAATCGAGCTCTTTCATGATCAATTGTTATGTTATATTATAGCAAAACATATGAAAGAACAACTTTTTTGTGGCATAGCATATAACGTACATGACTCCTCTGTTTCTTTTGCGATAAACAATCGCGTAGTCCTAGTCTTAGAAGCTGAGAGAATCTTCAGGATAAAGAAAAAAGGATGTAATAAAGAAGAGATGGAATCTTTAATCAGGTATGGGTTATCCTATCTAAAAAAGAGCGTAAATGATGTTACTTATTGGGCAATGACTACATTACAAAATCCGCTCTTACAAATAGATGATATCTTTGATTGGACAACGAATTTACCAAAAGACCCATACTGGAAAGAGATCGATATTCTAGGGGAAAAAAGAAATGTGCTTATTGTAAATCATCATCTAGCTCATGCGGCAACATATTTGATGACTGATTTCAAAGATGCCGTTATTGTTACTTGTGACGGTGGTGGTGATTATTATGGATCATATAACAAAGGAGAGTGTATCGCAGCTTACAGAGGAGAAGAAAATAGCATAAAGAGAATTGATGCCGATTTAAGCAATATGGTGAATGCTAAATTTTATGGTGCCTGTTCTTGGTTTTTATACAACAAGATCCATAGTGAGGGTAAACTGATGGCCTTAGCCGCTTATGGTACACCCAGAAAAGAGATAATTGAAAAAATCGAAAATGTTTTGCCAGAACTTGGAAGATATCTTCATCAAGACAGTGTTGATATTTTGAAAAAACTTTTTCCTGAAATATGGGGGACTGAAATATCAATTTCTAATAAGGATATCGTTGACTTTAGCGCGTCAGTCCAAAAACTTTTCTGCAACCACAGAATATCTGATATATCCAATATTCTTAAAAATATAAACGGTGAAAGTAATAATCTTGTTATGGCAGGCGGTGCTTGCTTAAACCTGGATGTAAATACTGCTATTTTAAAAAGTTTCCCAAAAATGAATCAGTTTATCGCCTCTTGCTGTGACGACACGGGCCAATCACTTGGAGCTGTATGCCTTCTTATTAGTAAAGTATTAAATATACGACCAGCTGTCAGCTTGCCATATCTTGGTATGGGAGAAAACCGGACAATATATAATTCCGATTCTATTGATAAGGTCGTAGATGTACTTTTAGAAGACGGCGTAGCGGTCTTACACAATGGTCAGGCTGAGATTGGCCCAAGAGCATTAGGAAATAGATCGCTCATTGCTCGCTCAGATAAAATCGAAGTAAAGAAAAAACTGAGTGAGAGGATAAAACAAAGAGAAGACTACCGCCCTGTTGCGCCTATTACTCTTGAGGAAAAAGTTCATGAATATTTCATCGGACCCGCTACTTCCCCATATATGTTATACAAATATAATGTCATCCAGTCTGCGCAAGAAAAAATAATAGGTGGAGTTCATTATGATGGTAGTGCCAGAGTTCAGACCGTAAACAGAAAAACAAATCCTTTCCTCTATGATCTAATTAAAAGGTTTGGAGACAAAACCGGCATTTATGTGCTATTAAACACATCCTTGAATCTAAAAGGAGATCCTATAGCAAATACCATTGAAGACACTTTGGGCATCTACAACAAAATCGAAGGACATAAGATCATGGTATACAACGGTAATATACAGTAGATATTGCCCCTATTTAAATCCGCATACGAAGATTTTTGGTCGGAGATATGAATTTACCGATGTTGTAAACTTCAAATTCAACGTCTCTATAATCTTGAATCTTGAATTCAGGATGATTTTTTCAAAAATTTCATGTTCACTTGTATAAATAACCATTTTACCTCCCTGATTTAATGTTTCTTGGCAATATTCTACAAAATATTGATACAAATTATTTAAGTCTTCATTCTTCGATATAACCATACCGAATGGTAGATCAGATGTAATCACGTCGAATTTACCTAAATCAGGTTTATCAAAAATATCCTTCTCTTTAAGTTGTATCTCCTCCATCAATCCTGCCTTCTTTATGTTTTGTATAGCCAGAGAAATATGTTTTTTATCATTATCGAAACCTACTAAGGTCTCTAAATTCGGATAACACTGGGCTGCCTCGATAAGCAAAGTTGCGCTTCCAGAGAATACATTTAAATAGGAATTTGCACTATCTAATCCACACAAAGAATTAACTGCATATGCAATGGTTGGGTCCATGGCTCCGCTCATATTTTTGACCTTGTAATCCCTAACAGATAACGGCCTTGCGGTAATTTGAACGCCTACCTCCCAGATATCTTCGAACTTAATTATATGTATCTTTATATCAGCTTCATCCTTTTCAATCAAATCATACGTATCTTTTACATATCGATTAATCTCACGAACTTCTTTAGAATCAGAACCTGCACACGATATTTTATATGTCTCAAATGTGTCTCGGCCTTTATTATCGATTATTATCTTTACAAGATCTCCTAAAATAGATTTATGGTTGGAAATATAAAGGGGATTATATTTAAGATCACGAACTATCATATATGCCCTAGCTACGCTTCTAAGGTGCTTTATAATACTAAGATCCTTAACATGACTAAGGTATAAAGAATCTCCCTCTT
>JBAYGQ010000361.1:0-3828 GCA_041666585.1 Bacteroidota bacterium | reverse complement strand
TGGAATGAAATAAACATTGTTTATAATAACCAATGTAAAAATGAAGACTAGAACTTTATAACCTCCGATCAATTTTTATCTCATTGTGTAGTCTCAATAAGACAAAATAATAGTTGAAGGGGGCGGTTTTATATCAGTGTCGCTCCCTCTATTTAATTTTTTTTGTTGATTGCAATAATAATGGAGCATAAGATAATATCATTACAATTTGTAATAATATGTGGGATCTTTCTACCGATCATCCTGATGATTCTTATATAAGAACTGTATTTATACCTTTTTTTATTCCAGGAATAATAGGGTGCTTTTCTTTATTTGTAATGGCTATTTTGATTATCGTAAAAGGAGATAGTAATCAGAGTAATGATACAGTTTTGCTAGTGGGTACATTTGGCATTATGGTTTTGTTTCTTCTTTGCGGAATTAAAATGGTAAGTGAACAGAAAAAATATTTAAATCTCTATCAGAAGAAAATAAATCCCAAGCCTCCTATTGTACCGATAGATTATTCTCAAAACTATATCAGATTAACTTTAAAAATGTATAGTTTGGTATGGATAAGGCAAAAGGACAAAGAGTTGGAAAATACAAGAGAAAGAGTTGTTAAATGGTGGTGGATAACCATTCTTATTATGACGATTGTTTCTTTTATACCAGCTATAATATCGATCTTATAGATTGAGATATTTATTATGATGTTTCAAATTTATTTACCTCTTCAATCTCCTTAATATCAGAAAGAAGTATTTTACATGTCTTTAGTAGACTCAATCTCTCTTGACGTATACCTTTTGTGTAATTAGCACACATTTCTGGTGTACTACACCAGATTAATGAGCTGTCATTCTGCAGACCAGCATAAGCACTATACGCACTTATTTCTTTTTTGGTTTAGGATGACATGTTCCTAAAAAAGGCTGTATTCCTCAAGATACGTTTTAATTAACCAATCTTGTACCATACAGCCTTTTTTTGTGGGGAAATTAGTCATATACAGAAATTTTTCGATATAGTCTTAACCCGAACATTATTACTGACATAATGTATAATTTAAGCGGTTATGACTAAGAATAACGACTGGTATAGATTACCCGCATGGAGTAAAAAAGATCAGGAGCTTTTTGAAAATAAATTAAATACCACCAGATCACGGCTTCAAAAGGCACACTCTTTACGTATTAAAGCCTTAGTCCTACTGGATTCAAACGACCCTACGTCTCATGATGCTGGTAGGGTTCTTCTCAAAAGGATAATCAGCGATTACCCGGATCAGAAAGGCGAAGTAGTCTATGCCTATGAAGGTATAGGGGTGTCCCTTCAAAAGGATGGAAACTATAAAGAAGCTGAGGAATTTTACAGGAAATGTATAAGTTTTTATAAAGAAAAACTTGGGAATACCGGTTGGACGATTAATAGTCATCTCTATTTAGCCGAGGTAATTGTCCAAACGGAACAAAAAGATAACTATACAGAAGCGGAACATTTACTGGATGAGTGGAAAAAAAGGCATCAGAGTATGTTCAATTCCGAAATCTATAGATACTGTGTTCTTCGGGCAAGATTAGCCACAAAACTGAATAAAAAAACTGATGCCATCACGTATGCCAGAAATGCTCTGTCAGCGGCAGAAGCGGGTAAACACCCGCAGTTTTCTCGGCATCCTACTGAGGGGGTAGTTAGAGAAGATTCTAAAACACTCGATGAAATGAGACAGATTGCTGATGAACACTCAAAAATTCTGGAAGTCTATTCTATAACTCAGCTTCAGGAAGAGGATAAAACCTATTTCCTCCGTTTTAATAAATGGTTATGGACTATAGCTCCGCATCCAAAACTTACATTTCAAGTAGGAATAGTTACACCATTGAAAACCGATAATAATGGTATGCCGACCGGCGAAGAAAATGCTCAACTTCTGAAGATGGAGGAACTGATACGGCTGGAGTTAGAGAAAAGCGATGAAACGCTTTATGTGGGTACCATAACCGGAGGAGGTATGAAGGAATTTGTATTTTATACGAGTAATCCTAAAGCCGTTGAGGGAATTTTCCAAAAGTTAAAAAACAAAATCAAACACCACGAACTTCAACTAATGATTCAGGAAGATAAGGACTGGAGAGTATTTAAAACGTATTGTCCAAAGATAATTAATAAGACACGACCATCAATTAAAAATCTTCTTTCTATCATTTTTCTCATTCTGTTTCCACTTTTAGGAATACTATTTATGTGGTTTTTTGCCAACTGGTCAAAGAAACGGAAAATACTTCTTACTATCATTCTTTTGATGCCGTTAATAGCGGCTGCCACAATTTACCCGTTTATTGTCCAACCGTATCAAGTAAACGGACAATCAATGGCTCCCACACTTGAAGATGGTCAATATTTATTGGCAAATAAGTTTGTTTATAATAACAGCACGCCTCAAAGAGGCGATATTGTCGTATTTAAAAATCCAACAAAACCCGACACAGAAAATATTAAAAGAATCGTCGGTCTTCCCGGAGAGAAGATAAAAATTGAAGATAGATATATTTATATTTACAACATCCGGTTGCAGGAATCGTATTTAGCGAGTGATGTCACAACTGATGGAGGAACTTTCTTAAAAAACGGACAGTCAGTGGATATTCCTAAGGATTACTATGCAGTCTTGGGTGATAATCGAAGTTCTGGCAGTGATAGTCGTGCCTTCGGTTTCGTTCCTCGCTCGTATATCGTTGGAAAATATTGGTTTAGTTATTTTCCTATCAGGCAAACAATTCATATAAGGAGTAATGTCCCCATGACTCCGACGCCTTATCCCGTTGCATCTGTTTCCGGACAGATAATTGAGTCTCAAAAAAAATTAGCTGATTTATATCTTAGTTTGGATCTAAAATCTGATAGAAAAGAAGCTGTATTTTTTGATCTCATGGCACCTTTGGGTGTTCTCGATCCAATTGCGAGCGCAACGGCAGAATTGCCGGTTAAAGATATCTCCAATTTTTTGTTCGGCTATTATGCAAAAAAGTTCGGGTATACACAAAACGAAGCGATAGACCTAGCAGCTTTACCGATTACCTATGGTACCCAAAAATTTGACCCTATGGACTATTTTTCGAAAAACAAGAACAAACTTGAGACTTTATCAAACCTTGCTCAAAAAGATACGAAACTTACCATAATTAGCTTGTGGTCCACAAATATTATCCGGATTAATAATTATTTTATGGATACAAATTCGAAGCATGTCTGGGAACTCAAGACCGGAAAAGAAAAGTTCTATGATTACAAAAATATGGATATTTATGATACGTATGGTCCCAGATCTATGGAAACGCTTTTTAGGAAATATGATTCCGCATTTAAAATGCTAGCAGATGCAGAGGTCCAAACTATATATTTCTGCGATGGAAAAGTAATAATATTTATGGGAGGTACGGCTAATAACGCGTTTGGATACATCCGTAATGCAGTATCTGCTGACGAAGTAAATTGTGGTTTACTGAACAACCGTTTTCGTATCGCTAAAGATATATCAATAGCGGAGGGTTGGAGATATTGGGTTGGAAAATAGTTCTACCCGATAACGACCCATTGACCTATCCGAATCCAGCCGGAGGACGTTCTGACTGCAGGAGATAAGATAAGTATCGAACATTACATTTTTAATAATCTTCCATATACGGTAAACTAAAAATAGGTATGGATAAGAAAGTAACCGACTATTTTGATAAACAATCATCTCCCCAAAAAGAAATTTGCCATAAGCTAAGGAGCATCGTGCTTAAAACCCTTTCAAACAAAGGAGAAGAGATGAAGTGGGGCGTTCCGGCTTTCCTGGGA
>JBAYGQ010000360.1:0-3830 GCA_041666585.1 Bacteroidota bacterium | reverse complement strand
TTGATTCTATGATTGATAATGGGTATCGGGGCATAATAATTGCGGGAACAGGTTTGGGACACGTGAATAAACCGTTGTACCCAGCACTGAAACGTGCAAAGGATAAAGGGATTGCAGTTTATATGACAGTACAAACCCTATGGGGTTATGTCCAAATGTATGTTTATGATACAGGTCGTGATATGATGGATCTCGGTGTTGTACCTACTGCCAATATGTTGCCTGAGGTAGCTTATGTAAAACTCGGCTGGGCATTGGGTCAATCCGAAGATTTGAATAAAGTCAAAGAAATTATGTTGACTCCGATAGCAAATGAGATTACTGAAAGAGAGCCAAGCAACGGCTATTTGATATATCAGGGAGGAATTCCTGAGGTTGAAGAGTTTATATCGAAGTACAGAAAATAGTTTTTTTCCACAAATTTTGGGAGACTAATTATGGCAAAAGACAGAGGTCCGAAGAAAGAAGAAAAGAAGCAACCTACTAAGTCCAAAAAGGAAAAACGCGAAGAAAAACGCGAGAAAAAACAAGGTAAAGGTGAGTAGTAGGCTCATTTTAATTTTATTTTAGGAATTCTGACCGTTTTTTACGATTGGAATTCCTAATTCTTTTTTTAGGTGAAAATGTATGAAAAAAAATATATTTTATATATTTACTTTTGTATTCATCCAACTGATTTTTCAAAATTCAGCTTTTGGATCAGAACTACCGCCCATCCAATTAAAATATGCGTCGGTTGCATTTACCGGTGACGGTGCCTTCTTAGGATATATAGGGCAGGAACGCAGAGTTGAAGTGAAATCTTTGAATGATATTTCTCCTTATGTAAAAAAATGCCTGTTGGCGACTGAAGACCGTGATTTTTACAATCACAACGGAGTATCTATTACTGGTCTGGGACGTGCCGTAATAAAATCCTTACAAGGTAAAACGCAGGGGGGAAGCACTCTTACTATGCAGTTGGCAAGAAATCTTTTTCTGTCACAGGAGCGTACATTAAACAGAAAATTCAATGAAATTAACCTTGCTCTTGAGCTTGAAAAACATTTCACAAAAGACCAACTGATGCTACTCTATTTAAATACTGTTTACTTTGGTCACGGAGTTTACGGTATCTGGGCGGCATCCCGTGATTATTACGGCAAACTTCCTTCAGAGCTGACTCTCGCAGAATCCGCTCTGATAGTCGGATTACTGCAATCACCTTCTCATTATGACCCTACTAAAAATCCCGAAAAAGCCTTAAGACGTCGTAATGAGGTATTGCACAATCTTTATGAAACAGGAAATTTATCTGAAAGTGATTATAACAAGCAAACAAAAATTTCTATAAATCTAAAAGTTCGTGAAGAACTATCTCCTTATTTTGAAGAATACGTTCGTCGTTTTACTGAAAATATTTTAAAACAAAACGGTAAATCGCTTGATAACGGTACATACAAAATCTTTACTACATTAGATTCCAAAATTCAGAGAGCCGCTAATCAGGCTGTAGCAGACCAATACAAAGTTTTTCCTACAAAACTGAAAAGAATTCAAATTGGTTTGATAAGCATTGACCCTGTAACCGGATTTATTAAAGCTATGATAGGTGGAAGCCCGGGTTCAGACCCCAAAGGATTGAACAGGTCTTATCAGATATACAGACAGGTAGGCTCTGCGTTTAAACCTTTATTGTATTCTTATCTTTTAAAATCGGGTTATACTTTGGCGGCACCTTTGTTGGATGGACCTATTACTGTTTATCCGGGAACATCAAACGAGTGGACTCCGAATAATTATGACGGTACTTCTTCCAATACTTATGTAACAATGAAATATGCGATAATGAAATCCCTGAATCTTCCTGCAGTAAATGCTATAATGAATTTAACAACTCCGCAGGAAATAGCTGATTATGCCGAAATGATGGGAGTTCGGGCTGATATTCAGCCATTCCCTTCGATTGCACTCGGAGCCTGCGAAAGCAATCCTTACAGAATGGCTTCTGCTTTTTCTGTATTCGCTTCAAACGGTTTACAGACAAAAACTGAAGCAGTTTTAAAAATAGAAGACCAGTCCGGGCAGACTATTTATTATGCTCAGTCTCAGCCTCAGGTTGTTCTGGATGCTGAGACATGCTATTTGACAAATTATGCGCTTTCAGCTGTTGTTGATAGCGGAACTGCGGCAATTGTACGGAAGTTTTATAAAGGAACTGCCGCAGGAAAAACAGGGACGACTCAGGATAATTCAGATGCCTGGTTTATAGGTTATACTCCGGAATTAACAACAGCAGTTTGGTTAGGTAATGATATTCCGACAAAAAAGCTAGGAAATAAAAATTTTAACGGCGGAACTATTGCCGCACCAATCTGGGGAAGGATGTATTCAAATATTCAAAAATTAAAAAAAGGTTTTCTGACTAAACAATTCAAACCCTCAGAGAAGATTCAAATGGTTGAATTATGCAACGAGACAGGGCTCTCACCCGAAATAAGCGAACCCTGTAATATCAGGGAAATTTATCCCGTAAATATGGATTTGTATCCTTTTAAAATGGTTCCGTTTAAATAAATTTTACTTATTTTTGTTTGATTATTCTTAATTTTCTCAAATCTTTTTAGTATTATTTTATTTACTCAAAACGTAAAAACAATTATTAATCGTCATAAAAAAAATATTTTATTAATAAATAACTATCCAAATGATACAAGCAATCAGAGGCACAAAAGATTTACTGCCTGATTCTATTGAAGGTTGGCATTTTCTCGAAAATATCTTTCAGAAAGTTTCATCTAAATACGGATATCAGGAATTACGTACGCCGATTTTCGAAAAGACTGAAGTTTTTTCTCGAGGTATAGGTGACGGTACTGACATTGTAAACAAGGAAATGTACACATTTACCGATAAAGGAGGCGAATCACTTACACTTCGTCCCGAAATGACTGCCGCACTTGTCCGTGCTGTTGTGTCAAATTCAATGTTACAACAACAATCTCTACTTCGTTTATGGTATTTCGGACCATTTTTCCGCTACGAAAGACCTCAGAAAGGCAGATTAAGACAGTTTCATCAATACGGTGCAGAATGTATCGGCTCACCTTATCCTGAAAGTGATGTAGAGGTAATTTTGCTTGCAAATGCACTTTTTAAAGAGAGCGGCATCAATGATTTTACATTGCTTATAAATACACTTGGTACGGTTGCAACAAGAAGTAATTTTCGTCAGGCATTAATCAATTATTTTGAATCGGTAAAAGAAAAATTATCTGAAGACAGTCGTAAACGTCTTACTGTAAATCCGCTCAGAATCTTAGATTCTAAAGAACAAAATGATATTGAGTATATTTTACAGGCTCCAAAAATTATTGATTACCTTGATGATGAAAGCCAAAATCATTTTGACAAAGTAATAAATCAGCTTGAAAAACAAAATATTAAATATCAGATTCAACCATCTTTAGTTCGTGGCTTGGATTATTATTGTCATACAGTTTTTGAGTTCCAAAGTAATCTCTTAGGGTCACAGGATTCATTCGGCGGAGGCGGCCGATACGATGGTTTATTCGAACAATTGGGAGGGAAACCCGCTCCTGCAGTTGGTTATGCTCTTGGTGTAGAAAGGATGCTGTTAATCCTTGAACATTTATCTGCATTACCCGAATCAGGATTAAAGACTAGTGTATTCATCTGTGTTACAAATCCTGAATTTATAAACGAAGCTATGAAAATTGCAGAAGAAATTCGGAATAAAAATGTTTCTGTTATGATTGACCTTCAGAGACGTTCGATGAAAGCCCAGATGCGTGAAGCAAATAAAATAAATTCAAAATATGTTCTAATTC
>JBAYGQ010000359.1:0-3848 GCA_041666585.1 Bacteroidota bacterium | reverse complement strand
TTATTCGAACCGTTACCTTCCTTTTCAATTCGTTTGATTGTTTCCGGTAGATTGAGCTTTTTAGCCAATTCCACCCTGTCAGTCTGCGCCATCTTGTCCGCTTCCCAGTTCAGTTTCTTGGCTATTGCACCCATCTCGTTCAGAAACTTATCGTAAGCTTCATCCACAGGAGCATTAACTTTAGGTTGCTCCGCTTTTTTCTCGACTTCCTTTTTTTCGGGTCCTTTAATATCCGGTATTTTTATTTTGGGTTTAATACCAAACTGAGCCCCGCATTGAGCATTTACAAAAAACAACACTCCGATACAAATAATAATCAGCCTTAACAATTTCATGATTCCCTCCTGTTAAAAATTTTTCTTAAATTAATTAATTTTAGAAAACATCTATTTGGAAATACTATTGCAAAGCTTTAATTTTACTATTTACAGGATATAATAAATATATTTATAAATTAATTTCTACGAAAATAAAATTATTCTTCTTTTTTATTTGCTAATTTAATAACTTTCTGTGAAATAAATAATTATTTTTTTGAAGTGGGATTTGAACGTAGGCAATTTCTTGTTATTGTGAATGTGATTATCTGAAAAGTACCGTTATTCCTTGGTTCGTCATTCTCACGAAGGTGAATATCCTGTATTCAAGCGTCATCTCAGATTTGTGTCATCTTAGAAAATTCAATAACAACACCAGAATAACAAAAAAGAGAAGAATTCTTCACCAGATATACATTGGTTTCAGATTGTCTGAACATTATCGTAAATCATCTCAATTGCTTCTATTGTTTTAATACCTTCGTCGCCTTCAACAACATTATTTCTTTCATTAAGTAAAGAAGCAATTACATCGGTAACAACTTTGTCATGGTTTGAACTCGAACCCTGATATTTACCGTATTTATTCGGTTTGTCAATAAAACGGATATCTTCGGGCAAAGGCATAGAGCGTACATCCCAGAAATCAATCTTGTTCAGATATTGTCCACCGATTTTAATTGTTCCGTTCTCTCCGATAATTGTTATACTGCCCTCGTAGTTCTTATTATAAACGCAGGTTGTCCATTGGAGACTGCCAAGAACACCGGTGCTGAACTTAATAATAGAAGAACCTCAATCCTCAACTTCGATATTATGATTTTTCGTATCGGTTACTGTTTTTGCTTCGATTATGTCGCCAAACCACCAAATCATCAAATCAATAAAGTGGCTAACATGAGTGTAGAGAGAGCCGCCTTCAAGCTCTTTGTTACCGCGCCAGTTTGAACTGCTGTAATATTCCTGATGCCTGTTCCACAAAACATTACACTGTACCATAAAAATTCTTCCGAGATGACCTGAATCAACAGCTTCCTTTGCAAGGGCAATCGGTACATTATAACGGTTTTGCTTGACAACAAATAATTTCACGTAGTAGTTTTTAGCTGTTTCAATCATAGTTTTACAATCTTTAACAGTCAGAGCCATCGGCTTTTCGACAAGCACATTCTTCCCTGCCTTTGCCGCTGAAACAGTCATCTGAGCGTGCAAACCGTGCGGAGTGCAAATACTGATAATATCGGCATCCGTTTCTTTCAGCATTTGTTCAAAGTCATTGTAGCATTTAAGTGAGTTGTATAGTTTTGACTGCTCTTCACACTTTGCGGAATCGATATCGCAGATTGCCGATATTTCCGCCCTCGCTTCTGCGTCAATAACTGCAATATGTCGTTTTCCGATGTTACCGCAACCTACAATTGCAAACTTTATTTTTGTATCCATATTATTATAATATTTCTGAAAATTTATTTAGGAGGCTTAGGTTTAATTGTGTTGGTCGAATCCTGAGTTTTAGGCTTATCCATTAAATCTTGTAAAGGGTTGTTTATTTTTATTTCAGGTGTAAGCTGAGATTTTATCTTGTTCGGATTAGTTACACTTTCTATTGCACTTTCAACCTTTTCGCCGGGGTTCTTAAACGGTTCAAGCACCTGGTCAATAATAGCTCCGGGATTCTTAATAATATCCAAAGGGTTTGTTTTCTGCTGAAGAGTTTTGTTTTTATCTGTTTTAATAGGGACACCCTTGATTATCGAATCTTTCATTGATACAAATTTTACTAATTTGGCAAATTTCAATGAATCCGGTACAGGCTTCCCGTTTCGGATTTCCTGCGTAACGTCAAGAGTCGGTCTTATATCCATAGCATACTCCGATGTAGGGTATCTCTGAATCAGCATCATGTAATAATACATTGAACTGTCGTAATTCTTTAGATTTTTCTCGAATGTATATCCGGTTGAATACAATGCTTTCGGTGCCAATTTCGCATCAGGATAGTTATTGAAAATTTTTGAAAACTGTATAAGTGCAAACGGGTATTCTCCGTTTTTACGAAGAGCGGCACCGGAATTAAAAAGTTCTGCAACGGTATCAATATAAAAAGCACTTGTATAACCTAATTTCTTCTGAGATTCCCTGCCATACTCGGTCAATGGATAATTGTTTGCCACGAGATCTAAAAGCGAATCGGCTAAATCAGGATTCTGAAGTTCAATAAACCTCGCATAAGCATAATAGAATCTTGCAGATTCTATAAAAGAAGGAGGAGCAAATTCAGTAGCCTTAGAATAATAGAATTTTGCAGAATCATTATTCCCGAACTGCTCGTGAACCCTGCCTAATTCAAATAAATACAGAGAAAGCTTTGAGTACGTTGAATCATCTATTGTTTCTTTTTTTGCGATTCGTTGTAACAGGGGTAAAGAACTGTTTCTGCGTCCTTCCCATATATTAATAAGTTTAAACAAATTTGCGGAAGTGTTCATCACAGGAGTTCTTTGCAAACGCGAACGTGCAAAATAATTCCTTGCATCAAGGTATCTGTTGTCCTTAAAATATTCAATTCCACGTTCAAAATAGACTACGGCAATAGCATCATTATTCGGATAGAGAGAATCTGCGAGTTTTTCCTGAATTTTGAATAATGAATCATTCTTTTCAAGTCTGATTAAATTCAATTTTTCTGCAAATACATTTGCTTTCCATTCTTTAAACTTTCCGTCATTGTCAAGCATTTCAAGTATCTGTTTGGCTTCATCGTATTTCCCGAGCCTGCTCAAACATGATGATTGATACAAATATGCTTCGAATGTACCGAGATAATCGGGACTGTAATCATGCACCTTTGCAAACATTTTTTCAGCTTTGTCAAACCTGTTCATTCGATAGTACAGACCTGCAAGGTCAATCTGCCATTTCGCCTTTACACTGTTGTCGTCACATTGGGCAATTGCCTGAAGATACGGACGCAATGCCCCGTCCGGGTCGTTTTGGAACAAAGCTAATTCGGCTTCAATTCTGAATGCTTCCGATAAAATATCATAACGCTTCTTCAGCCACGCTACATCAACTGTTCTGGATAAAATCAATTTACCGGCTTCGAACTTTCTCTGAATTATATAATTCTTTGCCATCAGTATATGCGCATCAGGCGATAAGTCGCCGTCGGGAAATTTATCAATCAATTCACTTGTTTTTATCTGTGAATTTATCCAGTCCCTGCGGTAGAAAAACGACTTTGCCATAAGATAAAGAGAACCTTCAATATAATTACTCTTAGGATGACGGGCAAGAATCTTGGAACCTTTGATAACAATTGAATCCAGCTTTACTTTTACAGGCTGCATCTTCTGATCATTTATTACAAATTCTTCCATAAACGGAGGAGGACCTGTCTTGGAAATTGCAGGTATGTAATTCGGCGACTGCGGTACAAACAGTCGCGGTTTAATACGTTTATTCTCGTCCTGATAAGCAAAATCATCTTCTGTCTCTCCCATCAGACGGTCTTCATTGTAGAAGGTATTG
>JBAYGQ010000358.1:0-3863 GCA_041666585.1 Bacteroidota bacterium | reverse complement strand
TGAATATGAAAAAGTCGTGCAATGAGAACTTCTTCCCCGAGTAATGCATTTACAAGAACCAAATGGTTCTTCTTCTGAAGCCAGAAATTTTTGCGCGATTTTCATTTCTTCTTCAACAGCAGGTAAAATTTCCATAACTCTTTCGGTAAAATCTTCCTTTAAAAAAAGTTTATTTAAATCGAGGTCAAATTCACGAATATATTCACTGTTAAGTCTTGTTAAATACAATCTGCCGATTGGAACATTTAATTTTTTAAGGACTAAATACTGAAAAGCAATATCATAAGTATAGAGTTCATCTTTGGCTTTTTTGTTTTCACCGCTATTTGAAGCCTTAACTTCATATAAATCATAAACTTTAGAATCAGAGTTCCACACTAAAATATCACTAATGGTTTTATATAAATCTGTTTCAAATACCGGCTGATATATTACAGGGGTTTCAGATTTTACTAATTCCATGGTTTCTTCTACGGCATCACGATTGGTAATTAAAACACCTTTTGGAAATAATTCTCTGGCAAGAATATCAATTTCATTACCGGTTTCTATTATTCCTTGGTCAAAAACAGATAGCGGTTTTGCAAAATATATATCCGGCTTGTGTATCTTAAGCCAAGCATTTTTTGCGCAATCTTTATATATAAGATAATCTGTTTTTGTTAATTTCATACTAAGGTTAATCACCAAAATTTGGCACTTGTAATTCTATTTGTTCAGCTATAAAAGCATGTCCAGCTGCGTTTGGATGTAGCCCATCAGCTTGTAACAAAGCATCTCCTCCACCTGCTAACATACTTGCGGTTAATTCAACATAATTACATCCATTAGTTACACACAACGCACTTATCGCTACGTTAAAACTTGCCACTCTTGCAGAATCAGCAGGAGTTGATCCGTAAGCTGTTTGATAGCCTAACCATCCAGTTGAATTAACATAAGGTAGTCCTAAGAGTATTATTTGATCAAAACGATATAATAAAGTATTTACAAAATAATTAAGTACCAATTGATATTGCGTTGTGAAAGCCTCTACTGTATTTGGAGTTGTGCCTCCACTTGCGTTTGACACATCATTAAATCCACAATCATTAACGCCAAATTCAAAAACAACATAACCTCTTTTTGCTCCCACGGCTAATGGATATATAGCATTTACATCCCCAATATATGTACTTATAACTTGATAATATGAATAACTTGTATTGCCGGTATTTTGCATTCTATATCCATTATTACCGTTTACTGAATTTTTTAAAATTCCTGAACTTTCACTCAAAAGGTAAGGGAAAGAATCATTTACATCAGCAACGTTATATCCGTTAGTTATTGAATCTCCAAAGAAGTTAAGGTAATGAGTTTTCCTAGCTACAAATTCATCAATAATAGTATTATATACAGCTTCTCTTGCTGTTGGTATGTGTTTCCCAATAACAAAAAGACTATGATAATTATAACTTGCCGAAGCGATACCTGAATCTTGACTCACTGAGCCTAAAAACAATTCAAGCGATGACATACTTGCGTTATTCGTTGCGGTATCATTATCAGCACTCACCCCGTTAATTATCAAATCCCTTCTATCAGTAGCTATAGCATTCATTTGAATGTGCCAAAATGCGTTTGCAATAGCAGTTTGAATAGTTTGATTTAAAGAATCTGAATTGTATTTGATTAAATAATTCGTTGCGTCACTGTAAGCATAAAAAACCGGAATTGGATAAGTTTGATAAGTTCCAAAATCATAGCTTGTAGAACCGGAAGGCTTTCTTAGAAGCCATAAACTTATGTTGATGTTATTAGCCGTTAAATGAGTAGTGGAAATTACGCTTGTTTTGATATGAGCATAACGTGTGGGGCTTGTAGCTATTAGTTGGTTAAATTTATAAACACCATAATTATTAATAATTATTCTTTTATTAACATCATCATATACAGTTGCGTTTAATGCTGCATTTTTTAAATTACCAATAATTGAATTACAAAATGGAAGAATTGAAACTATATCATCCCAGAATAATTCATCCTTTAAAGCCTTTGTTAAATAGTCAAGCGCTTTTTTCTGATTTAAATTCGTAACACTAAAAGCTGTTATATAGGCCTGTGCGTCAGAATCAAAAACAACATTATTTACAACCGCCGTCGCTGTAAAACTCACAGCACCTCCACCACTTGTTGACTTAACCATATTAGTCCCTGGCTTTGTATATGCAATTGTTCCTGTATCTCCCCAATAATACCGTTCTGTAACAGTAACTTTCACAGTCAGTCCTTCAACTAATACAGATGCGACTGTTTTTCCTGAAATTACATAAGCTGAAATATCAGGAGTTGAGGTTTCGTTAAGCGCAATGTTATAAGTCAAAACTACAACTGTAGGTGTCGCATCTTCAACTGAAATAGATACTATTTCAGGTAAAGAAAAATAAAGAATTCCATCTTTGTATACTTTACTGATAGCAGTGCTCCCTATCTTTATTGAAGTTAATGCGGTTGAACCTATTTTCATAGTTTTTTATTGAATGAAATATAAAGTATTAGCATCAGGAGTTAAAGCATCATAGGCAACTTGAGTTCCAACCCAAACATTGGTTACGGGAGTAGGACTACCAGTAGAACCTATCTTGGTAGATATAGCTGAAGTCTTTATTGTTCCATCCGTATCTAAGGAAACAGAAAGATAATCATTGAGTACATTACCCCATTCATTACCATCTCCTCCAACTTGTGGTAGTCGTGACATATAAAAATAATAAACTCATTAATTAAGATTTAATGAGTTTATTATAACATATGAAAAACAAGAAAAGAATAATCTATGAAGGTTGAATCTTTGTGGATTTTTATTCTGTTGTTTTTCCGTCAAAATGCTCTTCTTGCGATTCTGCTTCTTGTTTTGTTTTTCTAATTACCTCATCCATATGTTCGGCTGGAGAATAGATAGTATATAATTTTAATTTTTCAGTAGTTGAAATATTTATTACATTATGACGAGCGCCAGCTGGCACTATTGCCACATCGCCATCTTTTACATCATATTCGCTTTCATCAATAAAAACTTTTCCCACACCCTTTTCAAATCTGAAAAATTGATCGCGGTCAGCATGGATTTCAAATCCTATTTCTTCTTTTGGTAAAAGACTCATTAATACAAGCTGGCTATATTTTCCCGTATAGAGAACTTTTCTAAAGTTTTCATTTTCTAAACTATCTTTTTCAATATCTGTTTTATATCCTTTCATAAAATTTTTGTTTGATTAATTAATAATTTCTTAATTTAAAAAAATATAAATTTATTTATAGCGCTTCGGTAAACCCTGTATGGCTTTGGTCCAACAAATGCTTTGCTGTTTATAAAAATGGTTGGTGTTCCGTAAATATTCGTTTTGTTTAATTCTTCAACCTGACTTTGTACAGCATTTTTTGTTTTAACGCTATTTGCACATTCATTAACCTTTTTTACATTAAAATTAAAGCTTGCCAAAATTTTATCAGCATTTAACTTATTAAGGACAAAATCCTCATCCGCTGTAAATAAATAATTATTGAAATCCCAATATTTATCTTGATATTCTTTATATACGCAATATCCTATATTTGCTAAAAATGTGGTATCACCTTTGGCTGGATAATGAGCAAAAACATAATTTGCTTCTTTCTTTTTTATTAATTTTTGAATATCGGGATATGCTTTTCTACTATAATCACAAGCATAACAACCGATAAAAACCACCGTGTCTTTTGACTTAATATCTTGTGTTGGAAAAGAAGACAAATCTATATTACTTAATGTCACAGTTTTTTCGGTTTTTTGAGTAACACCGCAAGAAGAACCATCTCCTAGTGGTGTAACTTTATTATTT
>JBAYGQ010000357.1:0-3869 GCA_041666585.1 Bacteroidota bacterium | reverse complement strand
TGCAGATATACCATGATTTGTGCCTACAAATACACCATTATAGTAATTACCCTTATCTGTTTTGTCAGTTGAATAACCTCCCTCTGCTCCTTTTACAAACTCTTGTGCTTTTTCAAAACTTGCCATTTTTTATTTATTTTTTTTAGCCTGTAATTATTACATCTTTTGCGTTAATATATCTGTTGCCCGAAACCAAATCATTGGTTACATTAAAAGCATAGTAAGTTACGTTATTTATAACATTCGTGTCATAAATTGTAATTGCTGTGCCTTTTTTCAATATAATATTCAACGGTTCTAAAATGTTTCTTACTCTTTTTAAAGAATAAACTCTTGAATTATTAGACAAAACGCCATACTTTACTATTGGTGTTTCAGTAACAACAACGTAAGGCGTTGCATATCGTGGATAATAAAAAGGTCTATTATTATTAGGATGATGATGTGGTGTTGGCTGTGCAGGAATTGTTGGCGGTTTAATATCCGTATTTACATAAGGATTTGTATTCGTATTCAAACCTCTACCTGTGCCTTTACCCCTTAATCCACCATTTGTTACCGTTCCCGAAAAAGAGCTTTGGGTATTCCTTGTTCTGTTAGAATACTTTTTATATCCAATAATTAATGAAACACCAACTATTGCTGCCGATACTCCTAATATTATTTTGTTGTTTTTAGTCATAACGTTGTTTATTTATCTTTAAAAGAATAACTTAAATAAGTTTTATCTTTAATTTTTGCGACATTAACTTTTCCACCAAGTTTCTCAATCTTTTTTGTATGAGATTTTGCAGCTTTAGTGCTTTTGTGTGCTTTTGCGTATGTTTTTGTTTGCATATTATTTGTTTTTAAATAGTGTGTTATCCATAATTCCACCTACTGTACTTCCGACTATTGAACCTAATAAGATAAATCCAACATAACCCCAAAATGATTTCTCTGTATGAAAAGCGTAATAAGCACCTGCTATTGTTCCTATTCCACTTCCTATGTAGGTTGCTTTACCCATTTTAAATCCTTTTGGTGTGTCTTTAGTTGCTTGTATTGGTTCTGTTACTGTTCCGATTGCTGGTTTTCCTGCTAAAGGGTCTGTATTTGCCATGATTTTAAGTTTTTAAAGGTTAATTACCAAATTTTTAATATTTTCATTATAATTACAACTCCTGCGACAATTCCGAATACTTTAAGTAATCTTTTATCGTCAGACTTTTTTTCTTCTTGGGTTATGTTTGTTTCTGCAACTTTCATTTTATGTATTATTTTAGTTTGTTAATTATTTCGTTTGCTAATAAAGTGTATGCTGATTGATTTAAATGTAAACCGTCAGAAATATTATATTTACTTAATGCAGCACCTTTTTTATTTGGGTTTTCTAACATACTGTAAAAATCTATAACCAGGTCTGCTGCCGATGTTTTAATATATTCATTTAAAGAATCATGTAACGCCTGTTTGGAACTATCATAAAGATTGTAATTACCCGATGGTGGTGGTGTTATTAACACAACAAAACTACCTTTGTTCTTAGCATTATACATTATCTTTTCAATATTTACTTTGGCATCACTAACTTGATTTTTTGCATAAATATCATTTGTACCACCCATAATAAAAACCGCATCATATTTATTTGTATCTAATCTGTATTGGTCGTACATCCAACTTGTTTGCTTACCTACTTGTGCATACTTTGTAATTTCGACATTTGGAAATTCTGCTTTTATAAGTTCGGGATAACCATTTGCAAAAGTCGTATAACTATCACCAATAAACAAGAATTTTAGTTTGTCATTTTTTGACAACTTTTTGGAAAGATTATTACCTTTTTTATTTGTTAATATTTTTATTAACGCAATAATTCCTATTGTTGCTATTATAGACATACTAATTATTAAAATTCCCTTACTCTTAGATACCTGTTTCATTGTTACTATTTCTTTGTAAATGCTACATCATTTTTAGGAACATAACTATCAATGCTCTTAATATATAAATAAGATGTTTTGTTATAAATTAATGGATTATCCCAGTTATATTTAGTTGTTTCACCAATATAAACACTTCCTGAATACTGTTTTGATATTTTAAAACTTGCCACACCAGTTTTTGTTATTGCTGCGGTACTTCTTAATGAAGTTATTTTGTAAATAACAGTTTTGTCTATTTGTTGCTGAATTAAATTAGAAGATGAAGTATTTGTAATATCTTTATACTGCCCTTTTTCAATATCAGACAACATTTGTTCGTCTTTTACTTCTCCATTTAATTCAGGAAATGCTTTTGTAAATGCTGCTTGTGTTGCATCACCCCATATACCATCAGCACCCCATTTTCCTAAATCGGCACTATGTTTTTCTTTTAAAACAACTTGTAAACGAGAAACCTCATCGCCTCTGCTACCCTTTTTTAAAGGGAAATTTGCCTTAGTATCAGGTTGAACAACATCTGTGTTGCCTGCTTCCTGTTTTAACTTATTAGCTTCCTCTAATTGCCTTTTAGCTTCTTCTTCTGCTACTCTTTTATCAATAGCATTTTTAATTGACCTACCTGCGAAGTAAACGCCTACTGCTCCACCTATGGAAACAAGCGACCAAAATAATATTTTTTTATAATTCATTATACGATTGTGTGTTTGAAACGTTAGTTAATATTGTTCTTTGTGTGTTATTTTGTTTTTCTAAATAATTTGTTATTTGACTTAAAAAATAAGTTGTATCACCTTTTATTAAGTTTGCTCTCTTAACAAAAAGTTGTGAAATATCATTAATTGGTCTTAGTGCATTATATTTAGCATTTATAGTCATTGAACCAATTGGATATTTAATTTGAACGTAATCGTTTGGAGTTGATTTATTGTATTCGTCTTTATTTACAAACCCTATAATAGCATTGTTCTTAGCCGAACCTGCTATTTGTGCTGAATCATTTGGGTATCTACGTAAATAAGCAGTATTTAAAGCTGATACAGAATAAAAGTTTTCTTCGGGTACAGGGATAATATTATCTGAACCAGTAAGGTTAGACATTTTTTTAGATTTATCCGCTTTCCTTTGTTCTTTACGTTTTTTATAAATTACCGTAGTTGTTACAACTGCTGCTGCAATCAAACCTACACCTATTCCTATTTTTGCAAATTTATTCATAACTATACACTTGGGGTTATTGTTGGTAAATTTTTAATATAATTATAGTTAGCTTCTGTTATTTCACTTACTTTAAATCTTTTTATTAAAGCAGCTTCAACTTCTGCATCGAAAACATTAATTGGTGCTAATCCCAAAACTGCTCTTACTTTTCTTACTCTTTCGCCTACACTACCTTTTTTTAAAGGGAAATCATCGTTACCTTTAACGCTATCAGCATTTGGGTCTTTATCTCCTTTAGGAATACGATATTTAGGAAAAACAATTTTATAAACTGCAAAAATAGCAGCAATACTTACTAATCCTATTATGATATATTTTTTAGTATTGGTTTCCATGTTTATTATGAATTTGGCAATGATTTAATATAATTTGATAATTCAATTCTGTCAGGCATATAAACCGAATTTATAAAGAAATTAGCAACGGTTACTTTATCAATATAATTAAAATCTTCGTAAAGACTTCTATTATATAAAGAATTATAATGATAACCTACTTGACTAAGCTGTGCTTTGTTTTTTAATTTTTTAATAGTATCAACCACAACAGAATCAGTACTAGGTATTCCTTTTACAAAAGAAAGGGCATCATAAATTTCTTTTGCGTATGCTTCGGCTTGTTTTACGCTTATTAAAGAACTAGCATTTGTTATAGTCTTCCAATATGAAGTATCAAATGCTTTATCTGTTTTTAAAGTAATATCAGAGCCACTATTTATTGCTT
>JBAYGQ010000356.1:0-3869 GCA_041666585.1 Bacteroidota bacterium | reverse complement strand
ATTTTTATGGCTTTGGTAGGCTTGGAAACCGGTGTTCTTAGAGATGAAAATCAGATAATTAAGTGGGACAGAGAAGACAGATACGTTTCTGACTGGAATCAGGATTTAACTTTGAAAGACGCGGTTAAATATTCAGCAGTCTGGTACATGAAGGAAGTAGCAAGAGTAGTAGGCGGTGAAAAAGTAAAATACTATATTGATAAAGTGAATTACGGAAACCGCGATACATGCGGTGGAATGGAAGATTTTTGGCTCTCCGGTAAAATGAGGATATCGCAGGAACAACAAATCAACTTTTTACGTAGTTTGTATTTGGAAAAATTACCTTTCTCGAAAAGGAGTATTCAGATTGTTAAAAAAATTATACTTGTTGATGATAGTTCAGATTATAAAATCCATGCAAAAACAGGTTGGGGTGAAACCGGCAAGCTAAATATCGGCTGGTATGTAGGATGGATAGAGAAAAGCGGTCAAGTTTATTTTTTTGCAACAAATATTGAGACGGTAAAACCTGATAATGATTCTTTTCCAAAGTCAAGGATAGCTATTACCAAGAGTATCCTGCGTGATTTGAAAATTATTGAATAGAATAAAATAAAATAAAATTAAAATTTAGAAGTTAAATAAAAAATCAGAGAATTGTATATGCGGCTCTGGAGTTTACATCCCAAGTATCTCGACAGAATAGGCTTGATAGCCTGTTGGCGGGAAAGCCTCCTTGCAAAAAAAGTGCTTGAAAATGAGACGAACGGCTACCGTCGGCATCCACAGCTTGAAAGATTCAAAAATTATTCTAATCCAGAAGATGCTATTAATTCTTATTTATTTTTTTTGTTTCTTGAAGCTAAAAACAGAGGTTACAATTTTGATTTATCGAAAATTGAAATAAAAAAATTAGAGAAAATTATAAGCTTAAATTCAGGACAATTAGACTATGAATTCGCTCATCTGGAGTATAAATTGAGCAAAAGGGACAGGTTGCAATTCGATGAAAATAAATCTAAAAAAAGAATTATCTGCAATCCTGTTTTTTTTATAAAAGACGGCGGTATTGAAAACTGGGAAAAAATATTGGATACCTAAAAAATTATTTATAAAATTGTAATAATTTTGTGGGTTATAACGTCGAATAAATTATTTAAAAATAAAATTTTTTGGAGATTTTATGGCAAATGTAATTGAAGGTAACTATTCAGCAAAAGGGAAAAGATTTGCAATAGTTGTTTCCCGCTGGAATCAATTTATAGTAAATAAAATTTTAGACGGTGCGCTGGATGCACTTCGTCGTCATGATTCTGACGAAGATAAGATTACAATTGTTTATTGTCCGGGAGCATTTGAAATTCCGGCAGTAGTACAGAAATTAGGTGTATCCAATAAATATGATGCAATAATTGCATTGGGAGCTGTAATCCGCGGTTCAACCCCGCATTTTGAATATATAGCCGCCGAAGTAACAAAAGGTATTGCTAAGTTGAGCCTTGATTTCAAAATACCCTGCATTCTGGGTGTACTAACTACCGATACAATCGAGCAGGCAATTGAGAGAGCCGGAAGCAAGGGCGGAAACAAAGGATTCGATTCCGCAATGTCTGCAATTGAGATGATTTCAATTTTCGAACAAATAAAGTAATATTTACCGGAAGGAGCAGGCAATACGGATATTTTTACTCGGTTTTAGAAATTATTCAGGGAAAATATTGAAAAACAGATTTTCAGTTAGTTTATTTGTATCTTTTGTCCTGCTTGTGCTTTTGTCTTCTGAGATTTATCCTCAATTCAAATTAGACAGATGGCAAACATATTCATCAATGCTTTATTCAAGGTCTGCTTCTGTTGACTCCCGAGGTATTATTTGGATAGGGACTCCCGGAGGTATTTACTCGTATGACAGGGTTTCCGGTGAAACTAGAGAATACCGGAATATCAATGCTTTATTAAGCTTAGATATTTCTGTTGTTCGCTGTAATAAACAAGAGAAAAAAATATATGTAGGTACCTACGACGGATACCTTGATATACTTTCCGAAAGCGGTGAATGGACACATATAACAGATATTATTGCACCTAAATTCCCTAATCCGAAAATCAATGACATTTTTTTTAAAGATTCGCTGGCATATATTGCAGGCGGTTTCGGATTAGCTGTATTTAATTCTAATCAGAATGTATTTGTCGAAACTGTAACACGTCTTGGAGTTTTCCAGCAAAACACATCCGTTAATACCATTCGTATTGTTGATAATGAAATCTGGGTCGGAACTGATGCCGGAATAGCAAAAGCAAAAGTTAATTCTTATCTTTCTAATCCGCAGTCCTGGACAAACTTTTCTGAAAAAACAGATTTGCCTGATGTACCCGTACAATTTATTTATGAATTCAAGAATGAGATTTATGCGGCATCTTCAAAAAGAATTTATAAATATGACGGAATCAGGTTTAATACCATAGACAGTATCAAAGACGAACCTTTTTACAGAGGATTCGGTGAACTGAACGGCAAATTAGTATATGCTAATGATTACTCCGCAACCGTGTATCAAAGCGGTGCTATAAATGTAACAAATCCCGCATTTATTAAGTATTTCTTTTCTGAGGAAAATAATTTATTTTTTTGTTATGAAGAAGGTATAGGTGTTTTTTCAAATGATTCGTTACGAACTTATCAACCTTCAACACCTTATTCAAATTTATTTTTGGATTTGTCGGTTGATTTAGACGGTAATCTTTGGGTTGCTACCGATAAGTCCCCTCGCGGACGTGGAATAATGTATCTTGAAAACGAAGTGTGGACAAGCCTTAATAATAAGACATTTTCTCAAATCAAGTCAAATGATTTCTTTACTATATTTAATTCTTCGGACGGTACTGCTTATGGGGGAAACTGGGGAGCAGGATTCAGTGAAATAAAAAAAGTTAATAATAATTTTGTAATTAAAAATTATGATACTTCTAACGCACCGGTTCTGGGTATTGCTTCGAATCCGGGTTACGTAATAACAGGACAATTTGCAGAGGATAAATCCGGTAATATTTGGTTTACTAATTACGGCGAAACAAGCAATGGTCCTGTGTTGTTGTCAATGGATATGAATGGCGTTTTTCATACCTTTAATAATAATATAAACTCCGACAAGCGTGGCTTTATCTCTCTGGCTATTGACCAGAACGGTACTAAATGGATGGGTTCAAGCGAATCGGAAGCTAACGGTTTGTATTATTACAATGAAAAAAACACTTTTGACAATACGGATGACGATAAATATAATTTACTAACTACATCAAATTCGTCTATTCTGAATAATGTACAGAATGCTTTAGCCGTTGACCAGTTCGGTGTTGTTTGGGTAGGAACGCCGGTAGGTCTCAATTCAATATTGAATCCTTCTTCAATACTTCAGAATGTAAAACCTTCAATAAGGAAAGTATCATTGCTCGGCTCAGAGGTTATTAATGCAATCCTTGTTGATGCACTCAACAACAAATGGATTGCTACAAATAACGGAGTAACTGTTTTAAATCCTGACGGTACTGAAGTTATCGGATTAGTGAATAAAACTAACAGTCCTCTTCTTACGAACGAGATAATGTCCTTGGCTACCGACGTAAATACCGGAAGAATTTATTTCGGTACAAAAATGGGATTATTTTCGGCTTACAGTTTATCTGTGAAACCGTCTGTAAATTACGATATAAAAGCATATCCACAGCCTTTTGACCCCCCAAAGCACGGCGAGATAGTTATTGACGGGCTTGCCGCCGATACTCATTTGAAAATTCTAGCAATGGACGGAACATTAATTCAATCCCTGATTGTTACTGGAAGAAAAGCTATCTGGGACGGCAAAGATATTAAAGGAGACTATGTT
>JBAYGQ010000355.1:0-3873 GCA_041666585.1 Bacteroidota bacterium | reverse complement strand
TTAACAACCTTGCGCCGGGACGCTATATTATTCTTGCTATTCCGTATAATGATGACTTGGCACCCGGTTATTACAAAGAAGCATCTCCCGCAGTTTTATCCTGGTTAGATGCTACTCAAGTTGATGTTGCTGTTAATTCACAGGTAGGTCCTGAAATTATCAACCTTAGCCCTGTTCAATTAATCGAAGGAAATGGTATTATTTCCGGAAAAGTAATTCTTGATACAACAACAGCAATTAAAATAGAACCTGACATTCCACAAGCTAAAGAAGGAATCGCCGGTGCAATTGTGATTACCAAGGATGATAAAAATAATGTGAGGAAGTACAATATAAGCAATATAAAAGGAAACTTTAAAATTGACAGTTTGGAAAACGGGAAGTATAATTTAATCGCGGATAAAATCGGCTTTGCCCCCTATTCAGTTGAATTTGAAATTAGTCAGGACAGCAATAATATAAACCAGGACTGCCCGATGAAACAAGAAAAACCTACCGGTGTAAAAAATGAAGAAATTGCAATAAAAGGATTTGCATTAGTTTATCCGAATCCTTCATCAAATGATTTTACAATTGAATTTCAAGCTTTTTCTGAATCAACCAAAATTATCGTAATTGACATGCTTGGCAGGTTGGTCCAAACGAAGATATTCAATACTGAACCCGGATTAAATGCAGTTGCATTTAATAGCTCAAGATTCAGCAGCGGCTCTTATATAATTAAAATTGAAACCGGTTCAAAGATGTATTCTGTACCGATTATCATTAAATAAGTTTTTTAATTAATAAGTTTATTTTTTTAGAATTCAAAATTTTATTTCTAAGCCTATTACTCTTGTCTCCGTTGCAGCGGTTGATGAGAATGGTTCTGTAGTTTATAAGATTGAAAAATCCTAATTCTTTTAATAACAGTTCGAAGTTTTGGGTGGTTTGGAAAAATTTATCTATACTGGTTTTATTAGTTTCTGTATTAATAAAACTAAATCTTTGTCTGCCTTTTAACTCGGCATCAGGTACAACCTGTTCCCAGTTAATAACAAAAATCTTTTGCATTTTTTAATCTAATAAGAATTATAAAATTTTATTGCTGACGACATTAATTTGGAATCGGATGATTTTAACGGAAAAGTATATTTTTATTAATTATAATCCGTTATATTTTAAAGTATTGCTACTATAAACTGATATTATATTCAAACTACACGAAGTAACATACTTATATTAAAAATATTTATATATTATTTTGGATTTTTTATATCAATAGAATTAGGCTGTTTGACCAATTGTAGAACTATAAATTTCAACTTAAAACAATAACGTTTTTTTAAAAAAGGGAAAAAAGTTATAAAGGTTTTCTTAACTAACCTTTGTATAGAAAAAAATTTCATAATATTAAACATGAAATTAAAAAGCTCATAAAAAAATATTCATGCTAATTTTATTTTCTCATTATAGCTGAATTTAAAATATGATAAAATATTGTTAAATTTGTAATTATTATCTTACACAACAAAGTAAATACATTTTATCATTATGTTAAGTATATTAATTGTAATCTTTTATTTTAAATTTGCAAATCTATATTTCTTATAAACAATTTAATTATTTCGGAGTACTTCAATGGTTAAAAGATTTTTTTCACATTCAGCAAAATGGTTCTTTACTCTTTTGCCTTTATTAATTGTTCTTCTATCTTCTACTGCCCTTGCAAGCGAAGCGGAATTAAAAATACCTCAATTAGAACCGCATCAGAACAATCTGTTAATGGGAGGTTTAGTCATTTGTCTTTTGGGTATGGTTTTCGGTTTATATCAGTTTTTAACCGTAAAAAAAATGAGAACACATCCCTCAATGTTAGAAGTAAGCGAACTTATTTTCCAAACTGCAAAAACATATCTGATTCAACAGGGAAAGTTTTTAATTTTGTTGGAAGTTCTTATCGGTACTTGTGTAGCATTTTATTATGGGGCTTTACAAAGCATGCCCATTCCCGGAGTTCTTTTGATATTAGGCTGGTCAATAGTTGGTATTTTAGGCTCTTATAGCGTTGCATGGTTCGGAATAAGAATGAACACTTTTGCGAATAGCCGTATGGCATTTGCATCTTTGGAAAAAAAGCCTCTAAAACTTTTAACTATTCCTTTGCAATCAGGTATGAGTATAGGAGTACTTCTTATTTGTGTCGAATTAATAATGATGCTAATTATTTTAATGTTCATCCCCAGAGAGTACGCAGGAGCCTGTTTTATAGGATTTGCAATTGGTGAGTCTCTTGGAGCAAGTGCACTGAGAATTGCAGGAGGTATTTTTACTAAGATTGCAGACATCGGTGCCGATTTAATGAAAATTGTATTTAAGTTGAAAGAAGATGATCCACGGAGTCCTGGAGTAATTGCAGATTGCACAGGTGATAACGCAGGTGATAGTGTCGGTCCGACAGCAGACGGATTTGAAACTTACGGAGTAACAGGAGTTGCTTTAATCAGTTTTATTGTTCTAGCAGTATTCCCCCAATATCAGTCAGAGTTAATTACATGGATTTTTGTAATGCGTATTGCTATGATTTTAACATCAATTATAGCATATTGGATAAACGGTGCAATCAGTTCTTTGAGATATTCAAAAGCTGATGACCTTGATTTCGAGGTGCCGTTAACAACTTTAGTTTGGATTACTTCTATTTTATCTATTATTGTTACTTTTTCGATTAGCTACTGGCAATTGGCACATCTCGGAAATGTATGGTTTGTTCTAGCTATCATAATCAGCTGTGGAACGCTTGGAGCGGCATTGATACCTGAATTCACAAAGATTTTTACAAGCACAAAATCGAAACATGTGCAGGAAGTCGTTCGGGCTTCTCGTGAAGGCGGCCCATCGTTGAATATATTAGCAGGTTTAGTAGCAGGTAATTTCAGCGCTTTTTGGCAGGGTATGGTATTTTTATTACTTATGTTTATTGCATATCTTGCAAGTACGCACGGTTTAGTCGGTTTTATGGACTATCCTTCGATTTTCGCCTTCGGTCTTGTGGCATTCGGATTTCTTAGTATGGGTCCGGTTACAATAGCTGTTGATAGTTATGGACCTGTTACGGACAATGCCCAGTCAATCTATGAATTATCTTTGATAGAAACTTTACCAAATATCGTAAACGAAATTGAAAAAGATTACGGTTTCAAACCTGATTTTGAAAAATCGAAACATTTTCTTGAAGCTAACGACGGAGCGGGAAATACTTTCAAAGCTACGTCAAAACCTGTTTTAATCGGTACTGCTGTTGTAGGTGCAACTACAATGATATTTTCTTTAATATTAGTTCTTAAATCAGTTCTTGGGATTGAACCTGCACAGATTCTGAACATTTTGAATCCATATACAATTCTCGGTTTCATAGCAGGGGGCTCTGTTATATACTGGTTTACCGGTGCCTCAATGCAGGCGGTATCAACGGGTGCATACAGAGCGGTTGAATTTATTAAAAAGAACATCAAACTTGATGATGAATCTCAGAAAGCCTCTACAGAGACCTCGAAGGAAGTAGTTAAAATATGCACTCAATATGCACAAAAGGGAATGCTTAATATATTTATTGCAATTTTCTCTTTTGCTCTTGCATTTGCCTTTTTCTCTTCATCCGATAAAATGAACACTGCTCCAGCCGCATTTTTTGTGAGCTACTTAATTTCTATAGCAATTTTCGGCTTATTTCAGGCTGTCTTTATGGCTAATGCCGGCGGTTGCTGGGACAATGCAAAAAAAGTAGTTGAAGTTGACCTGAAAGAAAAAGGCACTCCTCTCCATGAGGCTTGTGTTATTGGAGACACCGTTGGCGATCCTTTCAAAGATACATCATCGGTAGCCTTGAATCCA
>JBAYGQ010000354.1:0-3881 GCA_041666585.1 Bacteroidota bacterium | reverse complement strand
TAAAGCGGAAGAAGAAATTTTACCAAACGTTCATCTTGAAAGCGGACATAAGCCAGTAAATGCAAAATTTACTTTTAAATCCAACAACACAGAGATTCCTTTATTATACTCGCAAAAAGATAATGCAGAGTTTGAGCAGTTTGCTGTTTTTGATGGTAAAGGGTTGTTTAAGCAACTTGCTGAAAAAAATGAATTTGAGTTTAGACCTGCAGGACTAAGTTTTTTTGCAGAATATACTAGTGCAGTCATTCGCGTTGAACTAAATCTAAATTCTAACATTGCAACTAAAAATTCAGGAAACACAGCAGATGACCTTTCCGCTTTGTTTGACGGAGAATCAGAAATTAAATCTATTGTTCAGAATCTAAACGCTCAGACAAGGATTGAAGACCTGAAAAAGTATACACCTTTTTCTGATGATAATAAAGCGGAAAAAGAAAAAATTCAGAAACAGTACGATGAACTTCTTTTGGCTTCAAAGGGAAAAGAGAAGGAACTTAAAAACCTTGAAGCAATCAAGAAGCAGTTAGGAGAAAATAAAACTTCAATTGAATACCTTAATAAATTCTTTGCAGGAGAATATCTAACCAAAATCAAAGAAGCGATTGCCGACTGTGTAACCAAACAAGCAACAGCAAAAGCCGAAGGAATAGAAAACTTCAAAACGGATAAAATTGAAGAAATTGGGACAGAAGAATGGAAAAATTTTATAATTGCAGCCGAAATATTTGCAAAAAAACAGAAACCTGAAAATGGAGTTTATCCCGAAAATGGCGATAACTGTTTACTTTGTCAGCAACCTCTTTCAGAAGATGCCGAAAAATTGATTGCTAATTATTGGCTATTCATTAAGAGCGTAGCAGAAGAGAACGCAAGAAAAGCTCAAGAAGCACTCGAAAGGGTTCTGCAAGCTTTTGAAAAATTAAGCTTTGACTTGTTTCCTGATGAAAACACGCTTACCGTTTGGTTTAACGAAAAATATCCAAGTGAATTAGCAGTATTAAGACAAAAACTATCTGAACAAAAAACACTGGCTCAAAACATTATTTCCGACATTCAAAACAAAACAGCAAACAATAGAACGGAAATAAAAATCAGCACAGAACAACACGGTTCTATTGAAAACGCTATTGATGAATCTATCAAAGTTCTAAAAGAAGATGGACAAGCAAAACAGTTAGAGAAATTACTGAAAGAAAAAACGCATTTAGAACACAAAGAAAAGTTCAATACCCATTTTCCAAAGTTTGAAGCATATGTAAATAATCAGGCATGGATTAAAAAGGCAGGAAAAGCAAATTTTGCAAAGCGCAAGATAACAGATATCGAAAAAGCTTTGTCGGAAAAATATTTCAACCAAAGATACATAGGTGTTTTCAATGAAGAGTGTGAAAAACTCAACGGTAATTTTGGGATTGATATCAATCATACAGGTTCAGCAGGAAAGTCATATAGGCAATTGAAATTAAAAGGAAGAAATCCAAATGCTGTTTTAAGTGAAGGTGAACAAAAAGTAATTGCCATTGCCGATTTTCTTGCAGAAATGCAGTTATCAGAAGTAAACAGAGGAATCATTTTTGACGACCCAGTTACTTCATTAGACAACGATAGAAAAAAACAGATTGCTGAGCGACTAGCAAATCAGGCTACAACAAAACAAGTAATCATTTTTACCCATGATTTGGTTTTCTTTTACCATATCAAAAACTTTAGCAGAAAGTATCTAAACGGTATTAATAACAGTTTTATTCATCATTCATTGGAGCTTGAAAATTCTTTATGTGGAAAGGTTGTCGCTAATACAAGTCCTGCAAACGAAGGGCAATATCATGAACCAACAAAGGCAGAAGAATGGCTCAGAAAAAGCAAGACAGCAAGTGGTAGTGATAAAATTGATTTTTCTAAAGCAGGGCTATCTGCCTTGAGGTCATCCTACGAAGCTTTGGCTATATTCACAATATTAGGAGGAGCAGTTCAACGTTTCGACCCTCAAATAAGAATGGGGAGATTAAAAGACATAAAGTATGAAAAAACATTAATTGAAAGCGTTATTGAGAAGCATGGCGAAATATCGGATTTAATTGAAGGTCATTTACCTTCAGATGAATTTGGAATTATTCCAAGTCCTGAAATCCTTGAGCAGCAAATAAATGATTTCAAAGAATTAAAACAAAAACTAAGAGAAAAATAAAGCCCAGCCCATAACAATGTATAAAAATAATAGCCGGTTCAGTAGTAAATTCAAGGTTTGTAGCCCGCTTCAACTTTCTTGTAACTTGACAGGAAAGTGCCACGCAGTCGGCTACTATTCTTATACAAACCGTTATGGGGCATAATAAAAAAAATAAAAAGACATGGACAACACATTGACAATTATTATTTTAGGTTTATATACACTTGTGTATGTGATTGTATTTTTCATTCAGAAATCTCAAATAGACAAACAGAAAGATGTAATAAATTCTATGAAATCATTTATTGACATATTCAAAATTGACGAAGTGAAGAAATATGTTGAGATAAAGACTGAAACTATGAAATTAAATGTCGAAAACATAATCGAAATCAAAAGAAAAGAATTTATAAAAGAAATTTCAGAAGATGCTGAAAAAGCTATTAGAAAAATTGCAGACGATGATTTAAACGAATTTAAAGACAAGTTTAAAGATAAATACAATGAATTATGGAATGAATTATTAGATTTCATAAAACTATTACCAGAAGACATTAGAAACCAATATATTGAAAACAATCTGACTTTTACAAAAGAAAGTTTTCTTTTAGAGCTAAAGGATTCTAAAGACGAGATAACTGAATAAAAACATAGTATGACTTTGTTTCTTCATATTCTTCACGACTGGAAAGTTCGTGTTTTAATATGAAACCGAAACGGTTGTCAAATTCAGACGTATATTTTTCGACAGCATTCATGTCTGTACGACTTTCAACTTTTTCGACTTTTTTATTTCCGACAAGAAAACAGACAAGTTTATATATTTTGTATTTCATAACACGACAAATTATTGATTAAATGAAAATTACGACCCCATAACATCATACGACTTAAACGCACCACCCCTAACGCAAAACACCCCATCAAGCATTACTCTTGAGGGGGTGTTGCGCTATAAGTCCTTGTTGAACGGAAGCTTTGGTATGCACTTGTAATTTGTCTCCTTTTAGATTAGACTAAAAATGGGGAGCTTACAACTCAGCGAATCTCTACGTAATTGTATTCTGCGATTGTTTTTGTCGGCGAAGCATGATTCCCGTCTATTATTTTCAGTTTCCGTTCGTTTTTTTCAATATTTGCATTATATTTGCAAATCAATAGCGTCAAATTTTTACTATTATCATTATGAGCGACGAAATTTCACATTCAGCGTTAGTTTTTAACGGAGTGATTGTTCCCGAAAAAGGGAAAATTGTTGGTTATGCTGCCATGATAAAAAAATGGGAGTTGAAAATGCCTTACCCGGAAGTCATTTCATTGGTTTGCGAAAAAAATACGAAATATAAAAATGAAAGCTGGCAGGTTTTTCCGAACGTTTATCTACTTGAAGATACCATTTTTAAACACATCGTGTTTGCATTAAAATATGAAGGCGTAAATCTGCTTTTTTTTAAAAAGCTTTTTGATGTATTACCTAAAAACCGTATAATAGAACTCGTAAAAACCGACCCAACCGGACAGTATAGTCGGAGAATATGGTTTCTTTACGAATGGTTAATGAATGATCTACTGGAAATTGAGAATGCGGATATAAAAATAAAATATGTAAATGTATTGAACGAAACATTACAATATGCTTTAGTTGAAGGAGAGAAATCACCACGCCATCGCATCGTCAATAATTTGCCCGGCACCCGTGATTTTTATC
>JBAYGQ010000353.1:0-3910 GCA_041666585.1 Bacteroidota bacterium | reverse complement strand
ATCTGAACCTGCAAAATTGTGGGTAATGAAATGAAGTAAGAGTGTCTTGTTCCCAAGCTCCGGCTTGGGAACACACTTTATAAAAATATGAAAAAATAATATCAACAATAGATATAAAAAAATGACAGAGAAAACAGAAACAAATGAATTCGAACCGAAAATAACCGCATTTGTCTGCAACTGGTGCACTTATACGGGTGCCGACCTTGCGGGTACATCAAGGTTGAAACAGCTTCCGAATGCCAGATTAATCCGCGTACCCTGCACAGGCAGAATTGACCCGATTTTCGTAATTAAAGCTTTCGAAACCGGTGCAGACGGTGTGCTGATTTCCGGTTGCCATCCGGGTGACTGCCATTATAATCTGGGTAATTTTCATGCACGCAGACGCTGGATATTTTTCAAGGAATTATTGAACTTTATCGGTATAGATGAAAAACGGCTTCATTTCTCTTGGGTATCCGCCTCAGAAGGTAAAAAATGGGTAGATGTTGTTGAAGGAGTAATAGAAACCGTACGCAAAGAAGGTCCTTTTATGGAATACCAAAAAATTAATCATGAATTCACTATTCCAATAAAAGAAACGGCTTAAATAATTAACAATGAACAATTAACAATGAACAATTGTGATTGTAATTAATGGTTGTCATTCTGAACCCGAGTCTTCGAGGGTGAAGAATCTAACCTTTGAAATCTTGAAAACGTGCTAAGAGCTAAGCGGTTGGATTCTTCGCTTCGCTCTGAATGACCAAGAAAAAGATTAAAGTTGAAAAAAATATTCGGAGTTGAAATAAAATGGCAGAATTAGTTCAAACGGCAAAGGAACTGCTCTCATCGGGTGCCGTAAAGTTTATAATAGGCTATGCACAGCATACGAAAAACCATGCTATGCCTTTTATAGCGCGTACCCCTGAAGAAGCGGAAAAGTTAGTTTTTAACCATCATTGCTTGAATAATTTATCGGTTTATATAAATACATTGGAACTTCCTAAAGAAGGAAAAATCGGGATAGTGTCAAAAGGATGCGATTTGCGCTCGGTTACTATGCTGATTCAGGAAAGCCAGATTCTTAGAGACAGGCTCTATATTATCGGGGTTAACTGCAACGGTGTAGTTAAAGATTTCGAAATGGACTGGTCAAAAGAAAACTTAGCTCCTAAATGTGCAATTTGCAAAGTAAGAGAACCGAAAACAGCAGATGTTGTTATAGGCGAAATTGAACCACTCGCACCTCCCGAACAATTGGCAGACGATATGGTAGCAAAATTAGACGCTATGTCTCCGATAGAGCGCTGGAATTTCTGGCAGGCTCAGTTCGAAAAATGTATTAAATGCTATACCTGCCGCCAGGCTTGTCCGATGTGCTACTGCGACCAGTGCCTTGTTGACAAAAACGTACCTCAATGGATTGAATCAAGCTCTTCTGCAAGGGGTAATTTTTCGTGGAATATCGTTCGCGCTTTCCATCAGGCGGGACGCTGTACAGGTTGCGGCGAATGTTCAAGGGTTTGCCCGATGAATATTCCGCTTGCTTTGCTGAATAAGAAAATGGGTATGGTTGCGGCAAAAGAATTCAACTTTATGCCGGGAATGAATGCGGACGAGCCGACATTAATCGGTACTTATAATTTAAAAGATAAAAATGATTTTATAATGTAGAAGATTCAGTTTATAAAGTTAGTAAAGTTCATAAAGTTTATAAAGTTTTTAGATTGATTAAAATGCGGGTTTTAAATAGTTGAAATTTAATTTCACAGGGAAATAAAAAATGAAACAATATGCTTTAGCAAAAGAAAATATAAATCAGTTAGCTTCTAAAATCCTTGAACTCGGCTGGCGTCTGATTTCGGAATCTCCCGACTGTACTGATTACAGAGTTGTAAAAAAACCGGAGGATGTGAATTTAAATTTCGATTCCAAGCCGACAAATCTTTCGATGAAAGAGTATTTTTTTCCGAGAACCGAAACTATTTTCTTTTATAAAAAAGATAAGAATAAAATTGAGTTAAGCGACCCGCCGGAGTTTGCACCTAAAACAGTGATATTCGGCGGTAAACCCTGTGATTTTGCCGCTAACGGTATCTTAACGAAGCTTTTCAACTGGGATTATGAAGATGTGTTTTTCAACAGAAGAGTTGAAAATACCGTTATCATAGGCACACGTTGCGATTATTCCGACGAACATTGCTTTTGCACTTCAGTCGGTCTGTCACCCGATTCAAACAAAGGAGCGGATATTTTTCTTGTACCTTTGACTGAAGGCGGAGTTCGAATGGATGTAATTAATCCCAAGGGTGAAGAACTGATAAAAGCACTAAATTTGAATTTAACAGAATATGATGAAACGAAACATAAAGTGAAGGAAAAGCCGTCCAAAGTTCCCGAAGTCAGGTTCAACAAAGATAAAGTAAAGCAATGGTTGGACGGCAATTTCGAAAGTCCTTTCTGGGAAACATTATCTGACACCTGTCTCGGATGTGCCCAGTGCGCCTATGTCTGTCCGGTTTGCCACTGTTTTGATATTGTTGATGAGCCGACCGGTTACCTTGAAGGCAGGCGGGTTAAAAACTGGGATTGCTGTCAGTTCGGAATATTTACCAAGCACGCATCGGGACATAATCCGCGTGCACATCAGGCTGAGCGCTACCGTCAGCGTGTTTCGCATAAATTTAAGTATTATCCCGATAAGTTCGACGAAGTGCTTTGCACAGGTTGCGGCAGATGCGCCCGCGGCTGTGGTGTCGGAGTTGATATTCGGGAAATAGTGGAAGCGATAGATAAACTGTAATCAATTAATAATTTAAAATTAAGAATTAAGAATTGATTGTCATTCTGAACCCGAGTCTTCGAGGGTGAAGAATCTATCCTTTGAAGTCTTAGAAAAGCCGAAGAACTTAGCGGTTGGATTCTTCGCTTCGCTCAGAATGACTTGATAAATTAAATTTAATATTGAAGTAAAAAAAACTCTTTTTTGGGAGCAAAAATGAATATCTATAAACCGGAATTGATGGAAATCGTTGAAATAATTGATGAAACTCCGGATATCAAGACCTTTAAATTGCAGTTTGTACAACCTGAAGTAAAGCAGAATTTCAGATTTAAAGCAGGACAATTTGCCGAGTATTCTGTATTCGGTGAAGGCGAATGCACATTTTGCATTGCTTCTTCGCCCACAAGACCGGACAATATAGAGTGTTCCTATAAAATTGCGGGTAAGGTTACCAATTCACTCGGAAAACTTAATGTAGGCGATATGATGGGGCTTCGCGGTCCTTACGGGAACTCATTTCCTGTAGAAGAGATGAAAGGTAAAAACGTAGTGTTTATCGCCGGCGGTATCGGGCTTGCTCCCGTGCGATGTGTTATCTGGAACGTACTCGACCTGAAAGACCAGTTCAAGGATATTACAATTATCTATGGCGCAAGAAGCGTGTCCGACCTTGTCTATAAACGTGAATTGGAAGAATGGAAGAATATTCCGGGTGTAAAAACCGTTGTAACCGTTGATCCGGGCGGACAGACAGAAGACTGGAAAGGCGAAGTCGGCTTTGTTCCTACAATAGTCGAAAAAGTGGCTCCGTCGGCTGACAATACTGTTGCCATCATCTGCGGACCTCCGATTATGATTAAATATACAATTCCCGTTATGCAGAAGTTAGGATTCAAAGACGAAAACATCATCACAACCTTGGAAAACAGGATGAAATGCGGTTTGGGCAAGTGCGGACGTTGTAACATAGGAAACGTCTATGTTTGCAAGGACGGTCCTGTTTTCACCTACGAGCAGATGAAACTTTTACCGGAAGAATATTAAATCAATTAAGAATTAACAATTAAGAATGAAAAATTATTTTTGAAAAGCATTGTCACAAAAAGATGGTGTTTTTATTAGCAGAAATTTTTAATTTTT
>JBAYGQ010000352.1:0-3911 GCA_041666585.1 Bacteroidota bacterium | reverse complement strand
TTGATGTAATAGTCTATAGATTTGTTGAAGAGGATACTTTAAATACAGGTAGCTATCGCACTTTGATTTGGGGCAATATCTTTAAAGGTTTTTTCGCTCTGCCTGTTTCTTCGCAATTATTTGGATCTGGATATGAGTATTCAAAGGTTTTATCAAATGGAATGTTAGCCCATAATGAATTTATTGGACTACTTAGTGATTATGGTATTGTTGGAGTAGGTTTAGTTGTTCTAATCATCAGAAACTGTTTTACAGGAAAAAAGATCTTTACATCATCATCAAACATATTGCTTTTTTATTTCTTGTTAGTTGCAATGACTTTGAATCCAATAAGGACTGTTGCATTTTCAATGTTGTTGTTAGTAGTTTTTAAATTGAAAGAATCAAATCAATTGAACACTTTTATATCAATGATAAATAGAAAAGAATAAAAAAACAGTAAAGTATCCAGTTTAAAATGTGTTGACATGTGAAAATTATTTGAATAAATATATCAAGGATGAAGTTTTTTGTTACTTTTGTCCCAGTTTATATTTTTATAAATTGATTTTTGAATATGAATAATGGTTTTTAAATCTATATATTCATAATAATGAGAACAGGTGTTTTTATTCTTGCATTTTCGCTGATAAGTTTATACTTATTTTCAGTAAGTATAAGTCCGAAGTTCGCATCTTTAACTGCAAAAGGTCCAGCTATTTCGATTACAGTAATCTCGGATAATAATGAACCTTTCGATTTAACTTTTAGTTCCAATATCATTGTTACTGCTGACAGTACGGTCTCATATCCTTCCGATTTTAATTTAAAGGATACAAAAGCATGGGTGGCCATCAGAAATCTAAACAACAACAAAACAGATACTTGCTATATTTCTGTTGTGCCTTGGGTCGCTAATCTATCTGAACTGAAAATTCTAAAAAAAATAGATGAAAGATATGCAGTTTTGGGGAAAACTGAAGACACATTACTTGTAGTATATAAAAACAAGCTTTATAAAACAGGAGAAGATTTTAAGTCCTTGATTTATTTGTCTGATTTCGAGTTAAAATCGACTGATTATTATTGGGGCTTTTTAAGAACGCCGGCAGGATCATTTATCAGAAATGAGAAAGATATCTACTATTCTTCAGACGAAAAGAAATGGTCGTTGGATTATACTACAAAGGGAAGAGGAGTTCGAAATTCCTTTACTTATACTTTTGATTCAATTTCACAAACAACTCATATTTTCACACATGATTATAGTGTAACCGGTCAGGATACTTTTCCACACTCAGTTTATAGAAAATCTGTATCTCCAGAAACAATAACTCATTGGGAAAAAATTTTCACATTTTACTCAAAAGATCAATGGGCTGTTGACAAGTCACTGTTCCCTTCCTGCCGCCACATTCATACTATTGTCAACGATCCTTATACGGGTCATTTATGGATAGGAACGGGAGACTATAATCAACATTCACATATATTTTATTCTGACGATAATGGAACCACCTGGAATCATGTTGGCATGGGGAGTCAGGAATGGAGAGTGTTATCTATTTGGTTTACTGATAAATACGTTTATTGGTCAATGGATACTTATGTGCCTCCACAAAAAATTTACAGAGTTAGCCGAGAAATCTATAGTAAAAATGGTTATTGGCCCGATATGACCCCAAAACTTACAGAAGGGACACTCAAGTCGAATGTTAAATATCTGATTGCAGCAATAACTGAAAGTAACTATTATTATAAACTCGGTTATAGGTTAGGAGATATCGTCCTGGGAAACAAAAATGTAGTAGTGAGTGATAGTAATACTTTTTATTCACTTAACGACTTTGTTTATGATTATCGTGAACTAGTAGCCAATTTGCCAAACAATGCACTCTGGGCGTATGCTATTGCAAACGATCAAAGAGGAGATGCTGTTACATTACTATCTTCGAATGGAGAAGGTCAGGCAATCGATAATAGACCCCGTGTGTTCGGAATAAAAGAATTGATTGATGGTTCAGTTGACGTACAAGAGTTATTGTCAACAAATAATGCTAAAAGTGTGTATTCGCAATTTTATCCATTTGAACAAGATGGTCTCGGTAATATGTATTTTCAAACATTATATATGAACACTTATACCGCTCAGGGTATGATTCAGACTCAACTGAACTGGAATGCCAACAGTAAATTTAAATCAGGAGTTTTAGAAGTAGATGAAACGGAAGATGTCGACATTTTGTTGCTGACCTTGCGCGATTGTGAAGCAGACAGTGTTGTATGGCAGATGTCTCCAGAACGGAAAATGAAATGGTCAAACGTAGTTGATGCTGATGGAAAAACTGGCACATTAAGAGTTGCCAGAGATAGTGTGAGAAACTTTTTATACAGATGCATAGCCTACAAAAAAAACTTTTCTCCTCTGGCATTAAATTATGTCAAAATTGAGAAAATAGATATATTAAGTAACTATAAAAATCAGAAAAGAAAAACTGAAGAATTCAAAGTTTCATTAGTTATAAATGAAAATCAGAAACGGTTAATGATAAGAAGTATCGATACTATATCAGGACTGTTAAGTGTTTCATTGTGTGACATTTCAGGGAAAATTGTTTTTGCGGATTTACATAATTTTATTGAAAATAGTATTTATATAACGAATGTCAACCATATTCAACATGGAATATATGTGTTGAAAATTTGTGGTGTGAAAAATTATCTGGTTACAAAACTTATTTTTTAATCTAATTACTGAAGGTCAAATTCAAACTTTAAAAGATTGCTTTCTCGGAAGTAGAACATTAGATATAGATAGTTTTTTGGTATTTCAATAAAGATAAGTTAACTTTGCGGTCTGAAAGTAAAAAGTTCCAACCTGATAATAAAAATAACTTCTTAAATGTATGTTTAACGACAAAACGCTTCTCATCACCGGCGGCACAGGTTCGTTCGGTAATGCTGTATTAAAACGTTTTCTTGATACCGATATTAAAGAAATCCGGATTTTCAGTCGGGATGAAAAAAAACAGGATGACATGCGTCATATGTTAAACAATCCGAAGGTAAAGTTTTATATTGGCGATGTTCGTGACAAGCGTAGTGTCGATGGAGTGATGTCGGGCGTGGACTATATATTCCATGCCGCAGCATTGAAGCAAGTACCTTCGTGCGAGTTTTTCCCTATTCAGGCAGTACGAACCAATGTGTTCGGAACAGAGAATGTACTGGATTCGGCTATTCAACATGGCGTTAAGAATGTTGTTGTGCTGAGTACCGATAAAGCGGCATATCCAATCAACGCGATGGGCATCAGTAAGGCGATGATGGAAAAGGTAGCCATCGCCAAAGCGCGCTCGCTGGGTGACGATTCGGTTACCACCATTTGTTGTACCCGCTATGGGAATGTAATGGCCAGCCGAGGTTCAGTGATTCCCTTGTGGATCGATCAGATGAAGTCAGGCAAAGATATTACCATCACCGATCCGAATATGACACGCTACATGATGACGCTCGATGATGCGGTGGATTTAGTGCTGTATGCATTTAAGAACGGAAAGAATGGAGATTTGTTTGTACAGAAAGCCCCTGCTGCCACTTTGGAAGTGTTGGCAAAATCATTAACAGAATTATATCGGTCGAATGTACAGATTAAAACCATCGGAACCCGTCATGGCGAGAAGCTATATGAAACTCTTGTTACCAGGGAAGAAATGGCCAAATCGGAGGATATGGGAAATTATTTCCGTATCCCGGCCGATAACCGCGATTTGAATTACGACAAGTATTTTATAGAAGGTCAGGAAGAGCTTGCCACTATCGAGGATTACCATTCTCACAACACTACACAACTGGATGTGGATGGCATGAAAAAGTTGTTACTCAAACTTGACATCATTCAACAGGACTTAGAAAAATGAAGATATTGATTA
>JBAYGQ010000351.1:0-3919 GCA_041666585.1 Bacteroidota bacterium | reverse complement strand
TTTCCGCTTTCAGCGATAATGTTAGTGTAGCATTTGAAAATGCCCGACTTGTTAAGGATTCTATAGAGAAAGAGAGATATAAACGTGAACTTCTTCTTGCTCGTGAAATAGAAGAAAAATTATTACCCCGAATTTTACCTAAAATCAATAATTATTCACTATCGGCATTTTCTTCTCCTGCCGAAGAAGTGGGAGGAGACTATTATGACCTTGTTCACCTTAAAGACGGTAAACCTTGCCTGCTTATCGGAGATGTTTCCGGCAAAGGTATCAGTGCGGCATTCCATATGGCTCAACTCAAAGGTGTGGTACTTGCCGTAGCACCAGAATCATCAGGAGCTTCCGATATTTTGAAAAGAATTAATGCTACTTTGTATGGTGCCATGGAAAAACAAATGTATATAACACTTTCTGCTGTTGTTGTTAATGATGAAAACGGAAATATCACAATTGCGAGAGCAGGGCACATGCCGTTTTTATTCAAACATAACGGCGATATTACTTCAATTTTACCAAAGGGAATAGGTATCGGATTAGCTGAAAAATCTTTTTTTAATGCTAATATTGAAGAAACTGATTGTATTATGCAAAAAGGGGATATATGCCTCCTTTTTACAGACGGTGTGAACGAATTACAAAATCATAAAAACGAAGAATTTGGAATAAATTCTCTTAAACAAGTTTTGAGATATGAGATACATAAAAATATTGAAAACCTATTGTCTGATATAAGGATTCAATTAAAAAATTATTCTGGGAATGTTCCGCCGCATGACGATATGACAATTGTAGCTCTGGAGTTTTCAGATAAAACAAACACGATATAGTTTAAGTTGATAAGGTTTTTAAATTTTTTTAATTATTTTTGAATTATTCGTGGTTTAATTCGTCATAGTTCTTTAATGCGTCGTTTTGTAATATTAAATAATTAACACAAGCGCAAACGACGCTGACGGGTATATTCCAAATATTTAAGGGAAAATTGTTATGTCGGAAACAAAACAATTCGAGATTCAGCACAAGTCTGTTGAAGACATTGATTGTCTTTATTTAAGCGGTTACTTGGATGCTCATACTGCTCCTCAGCTCGAAAATGCTCTGGAGGGTTTAATATCTAAGGGACAGAAAAAGATAATTGTAAATTTCAGGGAGCTGGACTATATCAGTAGTGCCGGTCTGGGTGTTTTTATGGCTTTTATCGAAGATATCAGAGAAACCGGAGGGGACATTAAACTCGCAAATATGCGACCTAAAGTTTTTTCGGTATTCGAATTGCTGGGATTCCCAATACTATTTGATATTGTTCATGATGAAAAAAATGCTATCGAAAACTTTGGAAGGATGATTTCTCAGAATAATGTTTAGCTCAAAAATCATATCGGAAAACCTGCTTTGTGCAAGGAGTGAATTAACCGAATTATCGAAAATCCGGGATTTTGTCCGTTCTCAAGCGGAAAACTTCGGTTTCAATGATGATGATGTTAATAAAATCATTCTTGCTGTTGACGAAGCTTGTACAAATCTTATTAAATATGCTTACAAATTTGATAATAGCAAAGAATTTTGTGTTCTTGTCGAAACTGATTTCAATATATTTACAATTAATATTCACGATAGCGGTGCTCCCTTTAATCCTTTAGATGTAATGCAACCTGATATGACTGATTATATGAAGAAATTCAAGCGAGGCGGGCTTGGTATTCATATTATGCGTACAGTTATGGACGAAATAGTTTATTGCCCTTCTTCTGAAAGTTGCCCAAAAAATATCCTGAAATTGAAAAAATATTTACACTCTTATCAACCGACACATTAATTTCTTTCGTATTTTTACTACATTTTTTTTAACTTTGTTATTCTGTTTGGTACAATTTTTTGTAATGAATTTGAATGTTCAAAAAATTTTCAAAACATTTGAATCAGCTTTTTCGTCAATGATTTATTATTCAGATGTATTTTTTAAAAATTAATTTTTTTTAGTTTTCTTTATTTAAAACCTTAACTTGTATGAAAGCAATTATAATAATATCAGGATTAATTATAGGTTTAGCTTTTGGATTATTCCCGACTTTCGGTAAAGCAAAACCGACAATCTGGAGAATTCTTGCTGTAATTTTTATAACATTTTCTGTTATCTTGGGGTTGTTACCTCCCGTAGGAGGAACATTCTATGACCTTGTTTACCTGTCTAAATTCAACGAAAAATCTCAGTTGGATATTAGAATGCAGGTTCTTAATGAAAAACCGGTATTTGATGAAGTAAATAAGCAATGGAATGCAAAAATAAAATATCCGGACGAAACTGAACCCCAGATTTATAATTTAAAAATATCCGGTTCAACATTTCCAAACGAGCTAAATCCAAATAATGTTCTTATTGTAAAAATGGAATATTTAAAAAATCAAAAATCGTTTAAATTCATTAAAATAGTTTCTGTAAATCCAATTATTACTTTACCTTATGTACTGAACTTAGGTGAAAGAGCAAAAATTCTGAATTTCCATGTACCTGTTGCTTGGCTCTCAGTGCTTGCATATCTGATATCAATGATTTTTGCTATTAAATATCTGAAAACAAGAGATTTAAATAATGACATCATAGCTTCGAGTTCCGCAGTGCTTGGAACTATATTTTGCCTTTTAGCAACTGTAACGGGTATGGTATGGGCAAAATTTAATTGGGGTTCTTATTGGAATTGGGACCCGAGGGAAACTTCAATTTTCGTACTGTTATTAATTTATGGAGCTTATTTTGCTCTTCGCTCTGCAATTGACAAAGATGACCTCAGGGCGAGATTAAGTTCTATTTATTCTATTATTGCTTTTATAACCGTGCCTTTTTTCATATTTGTTTTACCAAGAATTACTTCCGGCTTGCATCCGGGTTCTGCCGGTGAAGGTACTGCGGGACCGATACTTAGCAGTCAGTCCGAAATGCTGAATTTAACAAAGACAACAATTTTTAGTTTATGTTTAAGTGCTTTTACTGTTATTTATTTCTGGATGTTAAATATATCTGTAAGAATCAAAAAGCTTCAGTATAAATCCGGAATGTCTTTATAATTTATTGATAACTAACAAATTAGGGATAATATAATGCAGGATTTTTTTAGTAATAATTCGATATATATTGTATTAATGATTGTTTTGCTAATTTGGGGTGGAATTGCTATTTATTTGGTAATCTTAGACCGCAGAACCTCAAAACTCGAAAAACATGTTGATGACAATAAACTAGATGGTGAAATAGAATAAAAGTATGTTGATAAATTATTTCAAAAAAAACAACATACAACTTTATTATAAATAATAATGATACGGCATTCATTTGGAAATAAATTTATTTATTATATAACACAGGTAAATTAATGAAAATCAAATATATAATCGGTGGAGTAGTAATTGTAATTTTTGTAGTTATTGCTTTAGTTTCTTTCAACTCAAGTAAAATAGACTATTCAAATTTTGCAGAAGCCAAAAAGTCAGGTAAAATTGTTCAAATTATCGGTGAACGTCTTAAAGACCCGGCTCCAAAATACGATGCACAAGCTAATATCCTGTCTTTTGTTATGAGAGATAAAGAGGCAAATTCTAATATTATTATTTTCCATGGACCTCAACCTAATAATTTCGATATTGCCCCAAATTTAGTAATTAAAGGCAGTTTTTCGGGAAATGAATTCCATGCTTCCGAAATCCTTACTAAATGTCCGTCGAAATATGAAGGTAGTGCCGAGGAGCTAAAAAAACAAGCCGTTAACGAGAAGTAATTATTATTTTTTTCAATATATTAGTATGTTTATTTAATAAATTATTAAAATCTGCTAATATACTGAAATTATTTTAATTTAGTTCTCTTAGCTCATTTATTTAAAATTTATTCAATAAATAATGTTACACTAATTGAAAAAAAAATATG
>JBAYGQ010000350.1:0-3922 GCA_041666585.1 Bacteroidota bacterium | reverse complement strand
GCCGAATTCGACGTGGAATTGCGCATAGGCAGGGGTAAAGGCTATGTACCGGCAGAGGACCAGATTGTTACTGATTATCCGATAGGTATGTTGGCGATTGATTCGATATTTACACCGATTAAAAATGTAATCTATTATGTCGAGCCTTATCGCGTAGGACAGAAAACGGATTACGAGAAATTGATTTTCGATGTTATTACGGACGGTACAATTTCTCCTGAGGAAGCAGTGCATACCGCCGCGAAAATTATGAACGATCATATTAAATACTTCATTACTTTCAATGAAGTGGAAGAAGAGCAACAGCAGGTTATTTCTGTTGAGGACGAGGTGAAGGAAGCCGAACGTAACAGATTGCGTAAGATATTGCTTACTCCTGTTGACGAGTTGGAACTTTCCGTCCGCGCTCATAACTGCCTGAAAGCCGCAAGCATCAAAACTTTAGGCGAGCTTGTTATGCTTCAGGAACAGGAATTGCTCAAATTCAGGAATTTCGGCAGGAAATCACTCGTTGAACTTGCTGATGTTGTTCGTCAGTACGGACTTGAATTCGGAATGAATATTGAAAAATATCTGAAAGATGAACCGAAAAAAACTACCGAATTGAACGACAGCTATTGAAATTTTTTTATAAGTATAGATTGAGTTTTAGACATGAGACATTTGGTTGAAGGCAGGAAATTAGGGCGTACAAGCAGTCACAAAAAAGCTTTGCTTCGCAATTTGGCTACTGCATTGTTCGAGCATAAAAAATTAGCTACTACAGAGGCAAAGGCGAAAGAATTACGTCCCTATGCGGAGCAGTTGATAACCAAAGCAAAAAAAGCTTTGCATCGTGAGAAGAACGGATTGCTACCCGAAGGACAGAAAATTGATATTCATTATCGCCGTATTGTAGGTCGCGATATTAGAAATAAAGGTGTTTTGCAGGAATTGTTCGATACTATCGCTCCTTTGGTAGAAGACAGACCGGGCGGCTATTGCAGGATTACTAAAACCGGCACAAGACGAGGCGATGCTTCGAAATCGGCAGTTATCGAATTGGTTGACTGGTCAGCTCCTCAGGACGGTGCTTACTCCCTGAAAAGCAAGAAAAAAGGCAAAAAAGGCGCAGTAGCTCCTGTAGCTGTTAAATCCAAGAAACCTAAAGTTGTTGTGGATACGGAAGTCGAACCGGAAGCTGAAGTTCCTGTACCCGTAAAAACAAGGAAACCGAGAGTTGTTAAAGAAAAAGTGGCAAAACCGGAAATCGCAGTACCCGCAGTTGAAGAAACTCTGGTAGTAGAAGCACCTAAAGTTGAAGAAGTAATTGAAACTGCTGAAGCCGAAACCGCAGAAATCGTAACAGAAGAGCCTGTGGCTGAAGAAAAGAAAATTGCAGAAGATGCTCCCGCTCCCGAAACTGAAAAGGAAGAGCCGAAAGCATAAGCAAATAGTATAAAAATAGAACTTTATTAATAGGAAAGCACTCTGAATTGAGTGCTTTTTTTGTTTAGATTTTTACCTTATTATTCAACTCTATATAGTTCCCGTTTGACAATCTGAAGGAAATCTCTACTGCGGTGTAAATTTTACAACACTGTGGCGAACCGGTTTAACTGTTCTCAAATATTTGTACATTGCACGTAAATCCTCAGTTTTCATTCCTGCATACATAGTAAAAGGCATTATAGTATTGAAGTCACCAGGTTTTACCGATATTTTCCTTGCATCCGGATTGTCATACATTTTGAATCGTTGTATAAACATATCTTCTGTCCACAGACCGATACCCGTTTCGTTATCGGGAGTGATGTTTGCAGTGCGTACAATCCCCATAGGAAGTTTGAATTCAAAGCCACCGGCTAAGTTCATACCCGGAAGCGGAGTGCCCTTATCCTGCGGTGTATGGCAGTCAGCGCATGCGGCTATTGTTGTTATATATTTACCATAAGCTATCGTATCTGATTCAGGTGGTCTTTTTGTCGGTGTCGCTTCCTGTGGGATAGATCTGACTATTAAATTCATCGGGAAATCAAGGTTGTGAGCGGGAACATTATTCGGTATCGGTTTTAGGGTTCTTAGAAAAGCAATTATTGCCATTACATCTTCCGGATCCATTTTCGCATAGGATGAATAAGGCATAATCGGAAATATCGGTTCACCTTTTTTATCAACTCCGGTGGTAATTGTTCTGTAAAGTTCTCCGTCAGTCCAGGATGATAAATTAGCAGGTGTTATGTTTTTTGCATAAACTTTTCCGGGAACACCTGCAGATTGGTCGAATAAATCTCCGCCTTTACCCAATGTACCTTCTGTAATTGGACCTGAATAGTATTTCCAGTTTCTAGTTGAATGGCAATCCATGCAGACGGCAACATGGTGCACAAGATAGTCGCCTCTTGCAATCATTTCAGGAGTAGCTTTAACTGTTAATTGCCTGGGAGGGGCAACACTCGGATATGCTAAGTTGACAAAAAGCAAACCTGATGTGATAATTACTACAATAATAATTATCAGAATTAGTGCAATTTTATATAACTTTTTCATATATTCTCCTAATATAGAAATTATTAAATAATAAAAAACCTAAATTGTAAAAATTATTTATTGTCTCAATAAATAAAAGGAATTTTTCAATCATGACTATCATTGAAATATAAAATTAACAAATATAATTAGGTTATCCAAATAATATATTTAGCAATGCCTAATTATCTTATTTTGATTTTAAATTTTTTGGGAGTTTGGAGTAGTATTATTTCTTAGAAGAAATTCTTCTTTTAACGAAAATAGTTTTTTGCAAGAGTCAGACAGAAAGTGAAGTGATATGTATAAGTTTCTCATGCAATACTTTCAGAACCTTTTGTGCATGGTCTTGAGCTACTGTGAACAGTAGGGAAAATTGTGTTGAGCCAAGAAATATAAAGGGTGCTTTAAGTTCATAAAGGATGTTTTGAATTTCGATTATTTTTGCATTAGTTTCTGCATTTCCCGATAAAAAGTTGGTACCGCAAATGCAGATAAAAGCAACATCTTTTATTTCAATTTCGTAGTTGTGTAGCATGTCTCCGAAGATTTCTTCTATTCCTGTTTTTTCTACATTGAGCAGAATCTTTATGTGATTATCAACAATTGCAGAAAAGAAAATACAATCTTTGAAGGGCGCAATTTCAGCTAAAATATTTGAGAAAAAGCTTACAGGATTTGTGAAAACAGGTACTTTAATTTGTATTGATTTACATTTATTTTTAAGAAGAACTGAGTGGAATTCGGTTTTTTCCGATTCGATTTTATCAAGAAAAAGAGTTCCCGGATTATCGGGTTCGAAAGTATTCATAATACGAACGGGAATGCGGTTTTCGATAGCCGGCATAATGGTATCGGGATGGAGAACTTTAGCACCAAAAAATGACAGCTCACGAATTTCCGAATAGCTCATTTGCGGAATTGTAATAGTATTTTTAACTAATCTGGGGTCAGCGGATAAAACACCGCTTACGTCAGTCCAAATCTGGATTTCATCGGCAATCAGCACTGCTCCGAAAACAGCGGCTGAATAGTCTGAACCGCCTCTGCCGAGTGTAGTTGTTATGCCGTTTTCGTCAGAGCCGATAAAGCCTTGTGTTATGATTATACGTTTTGAATTGTTGTTTGTATTTAAAAATTCAAGAACATTTTGTTTTGTTTTAACAAGATCAACTTGTGCCGAATTAAAATTGCTGTTAGTTTCCATCAATTTTTCTGCATCTGTGAGCACAGTGTCCAAAGATGCTTCCTTGCATGCATAAAAGAAAATAACTGTTGAGAGCTTTTCGCCGAAAGCTAAGGCTGAGTCAACTGTTCGGGGAGTGCTTTCCTCCAGAAGTCTGACACCTTCGCAAAGAGTTTTTAATTGTGAGAACAGCACAAATACATCGGTAATAGCTTCTTCCCTTACTTG
>JBAYGQ010000349.1:0-3943 GCA_041666585.1 Bacteroidota bacterium | reverse complement strand
TAATCCCAATGCACCCATTCCAATCCACAAGCACCAGACCATAAACGAGCCTACATAGAAATAATCGCGTTCTCTCGGTTGAGGATTCTGCTGGTTCTGTGCAATTGCCGCCAGAACACCCATTAATAAAAACATTATAAAATATACTAAAGCTACTTTTGGGTCTTTATAAAAATGGAAAAACATTCCGAATAAGCCTAATAAAAGCGGTAAAGCAAAAAAGCGAATCGGAAACAAATGCTCATATCCTGATTTATGATTTATAGCCGCCGCCTCTTTTTTACCGTCGAAAGCGGCTACACCGGCATCCTGAATATCGCTCAACCGTCCTGAAAAGTTCCATAGAAAATATCTGATATACATTTCGTAAATCTGGTATTTAAACATATACGTCAGTTCTGCACCGGTATTTGTATTCTTGAATTTAGGCACCGCTATGGATTTATTCGGGTCACTGCATTGGACTTCCTCTTTTTCGGGTGCAATCCAGGGACCGTAAACATAATTTCCTTTATCGTCTTTTTGCTCGTACTTAGCGATAAAATAGTCTTCTGTTTGATACCTACGGGGCCAGTTCGGAGCTTCACCGTACTGCTCACGACCGAGATAAGAGGCTAATTTATTAAAGTTCTTAGGTTCGTTTTCGTTCATCGGCGAATTCGCATTAGAGCGCAACATTGTTGTAACATACGTGCCGTATCCGAAGAGCATCAATAAAAGAGATAATGTTATTAAACTTAATATCTGCTGTTTCTTTTTATAGCTATAGAACCACAGTGCAATTAATGCTATTACAAACAAAACTAGCATAATCACGATTACAGGTGAATCCTGTATTAAATACTCCTGACAATCGTTTTTAATGGGTAAATCACCGCCTAACATAGACGGAATCCAACTTATCATTCCCGGATCAATAATGAAGAAAATGACAAGTGCAATTATACCCATTATGATAAATGATTTAAATTCAACTTTATACTTTCGGAAATAGACAAGCATTACAATCGAAAATACTGTCAAAATACTAAGAAGGTGAACACCGGTTGATAAGCCGATTAAATATGCTATGAGAAGTAAATATCTTTCATGTCCGGGATTATCCGCTTCTTCGTTCCATCTCATCATTAAGTAAACAATGATTGCAACAAAGAGAGTTGAGGAGGCATAAACTTCAGATTCAACAGCGTTGAACCAGAAGGTATCGCTGAATCCAAACGCAACAGCTCCGACAAATGCGGCACCGAATATAGTCAAAGCTTCAGCCAAAGTTTCGATTTTTTCTTTTCTGAAATTTTGAATTACTTTAACGGCAATCAAATATAAAAGCAAAACAGAAAGAGCACCGGCTGTTACAGAAAGCATATTTATTCTCCATCCGGGGTCTCCGAAAGGAATTAATAAATGAAATATTTTACCCATCATCAGAAATAAAGGTGCACCCGGCGGATGCGGTACCTGCTGCCAAATAGCCGCGGCAGAAAATTCACCGCAATCCCAAAATGGAACGGAAGGCTGGACAGTCATAGCTAAAGTAATAAAAATTGTTATGAATGCCAGAAATCCGAAGGCACGATAAAGATATTTGTAATTCATGTACAAATCCGATTTATATGAAACATATTTATATCTTAAAACTATACGTAAGATTTTTAAAATCTAAAACAGTATGAAAAACAAATTTAGGAATTTTTACTTTAAATATAGTAAATAAATATTCTAAGTTTTTTTAAATTTACATTAACCGGAACAAATGAATTGGAAAATTAAAACAGGATTTACTTATTATAAGCAAATCCTGTTTATACCAATAATTAATTTATTGCAAACATTTATGGAATTCTTCTTAATACTAAATACCTCAGTAGCAACTCTAGTGCAAAAAATGCACAAGCCGCAATTGCATAAGGCAGAAATTTTTCTGAGCGTCTGCTGAATACAGCTACATCAATTCTGGTTTTCTCGAGTTTATCTATTTCCTTGTAAATATTTTCGAGTCCCTTGTTGTTTGTAGCACGGAAGTACTTGCCGTCTGTCATTTTTGCTATTGACTTAAGTAAATCTTCATCAATTTTTACTTCAATATTTTGATATTGAATACCAAAAGGTGTTTTGAACGGATAGGGTGCGAAACCGTTTCGTCCGACACCGATTGTGTAAACACGTACTCCGAAAGTTTTAGCTATGTCTGCGGCGGATAGCGGTGCAATCAGACCTGCGTTATTCATACCGTCAGTCAGAAGAATTACAACTTTGCTTTTAGCTTTGCTGTCTTTTAATCTGTTGATTGCCGTTGCTAATCCCTGCCCTATAGCAGTACCGTCGTCAATCATTCCGCTTTTAATAGATTGAAATAAATTCTTGACTACATCATGGTCAATGGTAACAGGACATTGAGTGAAACTTTCGCGACTAAAAACAACAAGACCGATTCTATCGTCCACCCTGTCGTCAATAAATTTCATTGCAGTCCGTTTCGCAGCTTCCAATCTGTTCGGACTGAAATCTTCGGAAAGCATTGAAGAGGAAATATCGAGCGTAATTACGATATCCACACCTTCTGTTGTAACATTTTTATGAGATGAACTCGACTGCGGTCTTGCTAAAACAATGATTAAAAGCGACACTGAAATAATTCTTAATACAGGAAGTAAATGCCTAAGCCATGCACGGGTTGTCATTTTCGAGATATTAAAACCTTCTGCCGTCGAAAGTTTTATTGTCGGTGTCTGCTTTCTGTTTTTAAAAATATACCAAGCAATCAGAAAAGGAATAATCAAAAACAACCAGAAAAAATCGGGATTTGCAAATGTTACATCTTTCATCATAATTCACCCTTTTCTTTAAGGGCGACATCGCTAAGTACAGTTCGATTTACGAAATCAATAGAACAGTGCATTGAATAAGTATTCACATCAGGCAGAGGGTCTCCTTTGGCAAACTTGACCATATCTGCGGTTCTGAACACTTTTGTCATACTTTCAATAAGTTCGCTGTGAATATTTTTTTCTTCCATTGAGGAAATTATTTCATCGGAAACCATTTCCAAAGCAAGAATTTCAAAACGTCTTTCAAGGTAGATTCTGATAATTTCAGTCAGCCTGATATAGTATAATTTTACTTTCCCTTTCTGCCACAATTTTTCTATGTCTAATTGTTTCAGACTTTCCAGAGCAAGTACATGAGGCGGAATTTTCGGGTCGTATTTTTCAGGTTCTTTGGGTTTCGGTTTATATTTTTTCCAGAGAAAATATCCACCTGCACAGGCTCCTGCTATTGCAAGTGCTATCAGAAAATAAACCAGATAATCCCAAATATTGAAGGGATAATCCAAAGGAGGTTTTATATCTTTAAATGCTTTTGAAGTATCCACAGAGACAGTATTGAATTTAACAGGGAATGAATCTGTACGAACAAAAATTGAATCGGATTTTCCTGATTTAAAACAGCGAAACTCAAATGATGGTATATAATGAACGCCGCTGTCGAAGCTGGTAAAGAGAAATTTCTGCTTCAATAAAAATTTACCGTTCGAATCAACTGTATCAATTTTTGTTCTTGCAATAAATTCAATTTTTCCTATTGAATCAGGTATTGAGGGAAACAGAATATCAAGTTTCTTATCTGATTTAATTTCCAGATTCAATTTTATCTGGTCGCCTATGAGTACATTGTTAGTATCAATCCATGCACGTGCTGAAACACCTTGAGAATTGGCTCCGGTAAAAGAAATTAAAAACAGTGAAATCAATAACAATAATAAATTTCTCGTTAGCTTAATCATTTTAAATTCCAATTTTGCATTTTTAAAAAAATATTTTCAAATACAATCAGATTCTTTTTCCACGACGTTTAAAGAAATTCATAAGCGGTACAACATACGATTCATCTGTCCTTAGCTTGATAATATCAACTTTACTTCTGTTAAAAGTATCCGTAAGCT
>JBAYGQ010000348.1:0-3947 GCA_041666585.1 Bacteroidota bacterium | reverse complement strand
CTTTTACTACTATAATCGGTCATCCGACAGGAAGGCTCCTTTTGACACGTCCGTCATACGAAGTTGATATAAAAGAACTGATTAATGTTGCCTCAGATTTAGGAAAAATAATTGAAATTAATGCTAATCCTTACAGGCTTGATTTATCCTGGGAAAATGCCGCTTATGCCAAAAGAAGGGGTATGAAACTGGCTATCAATCCCGATTCACACGAATCAGGTACATTATCAGATATATATACAGGAGTTAAAGTTGCACGTAAAGCAGGTCTGGAAGCCGCAGATGTAATAAATTGTCTGGATTGTGTTGATTTCAAAAAAATATATTGTAAAAAATCAGTATAAACATAAATTAAAAATTACATTCGGTTAAATTCGTTTATAGAAGGTATCTCTTTTTATTTCAGAATTTACTAATCAATTTAATGAGCAAAATGAGTCAAAAATCAAATTCTTCTTTGTCATTCCCGCGAAAGCGTGAATCCATTTTCACTTGTCATTCTGAACTCAGTGAAGAATCCATCTTTTCATTGTCATTCCCGCGTAAGCGGGAATCCACTTTTACTTGTCATTCTGAACGCAGTGAAGAATCCATCTCTTCATTGTCATTCCCACTAAAGCGGGAATCCGTTCTTACGAATATATTATTTATCGTAATTATCCTTTTAACATTCCTGTCAGGCGGTAATCTCTTCTCCGCAACACAGGATTCATCATCACAATCCCCGTTGATGATGACAAAACCGATGGAGAAAATCCTTTTGGCAAAAATCACCTTTGGGCGTTTCATTGACTCAAGTGTAAGCGAAAGCAAAGTAGAGGCGGCACTCTCGCTGGCTTCAGAGCTGTCAGGCAAATTTAAATTGATACCCGGTGAACTGAGGGATTCTGCCGTTGCTGAATTAAAGCAACAGCAGGCTGTTACTTCTGCAATGGCTGTAGCCGGAAAACTTAATGCAGATAAGATTTTTGTGGTTACACTAAATCGTTTGCAAAATATTCTGAGAGTTGACATTTCCTGTATTCAGGTTTCTTCACCTGAAGTAAAATTACATGGTAAAGGTTATGCACATTTGCATTACTTCAAAGAAGCAGGTGATAATCCGGTTTATGACCCTATGATTCTGGCGGCAATGCAAAGAGCTCTCGCAGATTGTGTCGGAGATTCACTTTTGTATGAGCATGCTTCCGGTCCGTTCAGAGTTTTTCCGACATCTTCAATGGTAGTCGGTGCCATAGAATTTGTTGAGGACAGTAAGTTCCCCGAATGGGAGATATTTTCTAAAAAAGTTATCATGTCTTATGATTTGATTGAATCAGTATTTGAAGAAGCAAAAAATTGTCAGGATTATGCAGTTTACGATGTGGGAACCCGTGATTCAATGTTTGCAATGTTTGGATACCGACTTGTCGAAAATTACCGCCCTCCGGCAATTGAAGAACTTAAGATGTATGAGAAATTCGAGGTTAAGTATTATATTTCCGGACTAATCCGGAGAGTGGCTCAAGGAGCCGAATTAGAATTATATCTCTCATATGTTGACTACAATAAACTTTCTATAATCAGAAAAGAAAAAGGTCTTTTACAGGACGATAATATTGATGCTTTACGCTCCTTAGCACGTAGCCTTACAAAAAGACTGTTGATGCTCAATTCAGAATAGCCCGTGAATCGGCATTTAAATTATTTGTGTAACCAATATCTTGTTAAGTCTTTCGTTATACTGATTAAGATATAGTTCTGAATCTAATATTTTTAACTATTTTTGTAATTAAAGAATTTTAAATTTTCTATTATTTTAAAAAAGGAGTTATTATGAAAAACATTTTTGCAAAGATTATGATTGCGTTTTTAATCGTAGCTTTGGTAGGTATTGCACCTATATATGCCCAAGATAAACCCGTACACGAAAAAAAGTGCGAAAATATGTCCAAAAAAGAATGTATGAAAGAATGCGCCAAAAAATGCGAAACTGATAAAATGTCTGCTTTGGATAAAAAAGAATGCTCTAAAGAGAACATGAAAGAATGTTCGAAAGAAAGCATGAAAGAATGTAAAAAAGCATGTAAATTAGATTCTAAAGATGCTAAGGGATGCTGCGAATCATCCAAAAAAGTATCAAAAAGTAAAAATGCAAAGAAAATCGAAATCAAAAAAGAACAAAAATAATTTTGCTTGCAAATAATATAAAAGGCAGTAATTTAAGACTGCCTTTTTTTATGGATTACCATGAGTATCGGTTACATTATACTTATAGCTTTTGCCTTGGCGATGGATGCTTTTGCGGTCGCCGTAGGAGCAGGTTCCTATTACGGTAAAACTACCCGAAGACAAAAATTCAGACTATCCTTCCATTTCGGCTTATTCCAGTTTCTAATGCCTCTTATAGGCTGGTTAGCGGGTTCCGAAATAGTTCGGTTTATTGATAAGTATGACCATTGGATTGCTTTTCTGATTCTTGGCGTAATCGGCGGAAAAATGATTGAAACGGGTATTAAGAAAAAAGACGAAAGTGTAAGCAAGGATATAAGCAAAGGTGCCGCAATGGTTACTCTATCAGTTGCAACAAGCATTGATGCTCTTGCCGTCGGTTTCAGTCTCGGTATCTTAGAGTCGCAGATTATTTTTCCGAGTATAATTATCGGTATAGTTGCGGCAGGAATGACTCTGCTTGGAATTTTTATCGGTGAAAAACTCAAGTCCCGCCTCGGAGATAAAATTTCTATTGCCGGTGGAGTAGTTCTCATTCTGATTGGACTCCATATCGTACTCTCACATCTTCATATCCTTTAAAATTCTTATTTCCCCATTTTTCAAAGGGGGATTAAGGGGTTTTCTCCTCTTTCTTAAACTCTGCGAAACTCAATCTTAACTCAACGTCCTTTGCCTTTATATCTTAATAAGAGCCTAACCGCAAAGTACACAAAGTAAACCGCAGAGTATCGCAAAATTTAAAACAAATTAAATATCAATATACTTTACAAACTTTATGAACTTTTCAAACTTTATCAACTCTTTTTCATTCAGAATTTAACAATAATCTCTTTGTAATATTTCCTAAATTGATTAATTTAAATTTCCTGATACACAAAACAGAAATTATTCATTTTTTGGAAAAGCAAATGAAGTATGGATTTATATTTTCTTTTATCTTATTTTTTGCCTTCTCTTCCGGGCTCTACTCGCAGAATACCTACTCCATATTCGGTACCGTAATTGACGAAAGCACGCAGAAGCCTGTTCCCGGTGCCACAATAAAAGTTGATAATACTAATATCGGTACTTATTCTTCGGGCAAAGGTAAATTCAAACTGCCTTTCCTGAAAGATAATGTAAAGCTGAGAATTAAATCTTTAGGTTACGACAGTAAAATTATTGATGTGAATGTGTCGGCAAACGATACAATTGTGATAAAGCTGAAACCGAATCCCATTGCGATGAAAGGTGTGCAGGTAACAGAAAAAATTACAGCAAATCAGATTATTGAACGAGCCATAAAAAGAAAAAAAGAAAACCTGAGCAAACTTAAAACTTTCAGCGGTCTGCTCTATTCAAAATTAGTTATCGAGCTGAACGGCAGTGTTTTTGCGGGTACCGACGGAAAATCCGTTTCTGTCAGCACAACTATCGGTGGGCAAGTTGATAAAAAATTTCAGTTGTTTTTAATGGAGACTTTCTCGAGAACCTACAGGGATTACGACAAAAATGTTACTTCCAGCGAAATTATTCAGAGACGTCAGACAGCAAATATCGCAACAAATGACAATATGCTTGCACTAAGTTCTTTCTTCAATTTCTATGATGACAATATAAGACTGTTTAATACCGATATGACTACTCCGCTCAGCACCGATGCCCTGTCCTATTATGATTTCGAACTTTTGGAAAGAACAATTCTGGATGACAGATTTATTTATGTAATAGGTGTAAAGCCTTCCTCAAAGGTG
>JBAYGQ010000347.1:0-3954 GCA_041666585.1 Bacteroidota bacterium | reverse complement strand
GATACATAAATATCTTCAGCAGGAAGTACTAAAAAAAGCTGTGTGATACCCTGTGGCAGTGTGCTGAAAATATTATGCAGTTCATTTATACCCTGCGTTGACTTTTCATCTGAAGATGAAGGATTAACAGGATTATTTGTAGCATTCACATACTCAAGCGACAGTAAGCTATCTTCATTTTTAACTACCGTGAGATATGTGCGCTCTCTGCTGAAATAAATTGAAAAAGTTTTGTTCATATTTATTTTTATATATTTTTATAATTTTCTATAAACCAACCGACAGTCTTTTCCATTCCTTTTTCAAGTGAGGTTGTAGGTTTCCAGCCGGTATCGCAATTTATTTTTTCCCAGCTCAGAATATTTTTCGAGACATCAAATTCGCGTGACGGAAGTGTGTTTATTATTGGCTCCATTTGATTTTTTGCCGTAAAACTATTTATAATATTTAGTATTTCTTTATTATTCTTACCTATTGACGAGCCGATATTATAGATTTCACCGGCTTTCCCTTTGTATGCAACTTTTATTATTGCATCAGCAAGGTCTGAAACATAGATGTAATCGCGGATTGTACCGTTTTCGCCGAAGATATTTATTTCTTTTTTTTCTAGAATCGAAGCTATTGCAGTAGCAACAAAACCCTGTCCTGTGAATGCTTTCTGACCCGGTCCGTATGCATTGGAAGGACGTACAACCGCAACAGGAAGTTGTTTATTCAGATAGTACATTATCGCATATTTTTCAGCTGCAAGCTTCGAGATACCATAGGGTGAAACCGGATTTGTCGGATGTTCCTCGGTTATCGGAAGGAAGCGGGGATGCCCATAAACTGTGCCTCCGGAAGATACATAAATTATTTTTTCTATATTATGATGTGTTGCCGTTTCCAATAGTTTGACGTTGTTCAGAAGATTTGTATATATATCTTCAACGGGGTTGTCATAGCTAGTTTTCGGAACAGAAGCATAAGCGAGATTAATTACGATTTCAGATTTATCAAGTATGCCGTGCATAAAGGATTCATCCGAGTAATCGTGATTGAAGTACTTCACATCTTTGATAAAACTTTGCTGAGGTTTATCAATAATATCAATAATAGTAACATGCTCACCCGACAGCAGAAGCTTTTCGGCTAAGTGCGAACCGATGAACCCGAGACCTCCTATTAAGCAAAATTGTTTCATAAATTTAATAAATTTTATTTTTGAATACTCACAGAAAAAGATTCTATTTCTGAACAATGCCTGATTACAAGAATGTAAACACCCTGTTTGATATTTAACAAATTTAACGGAATTTTCCCGATTATATTTTTGTCTGTACAAAATTCTGTAAAGTCTGTTATTAAAAAAGTATTCTTATAATTCGAAATTCCAAAAATATTTAATAGCTCAATTACTACACTCTTTTCTTTTTTATCCTGATTATCACTGCTATAAACAAATGGAATAATCAATTCATCATTTGCGGGATTAGGAAAAGGAAACAGAGCCCGAAATTGTTTTTTTATATATCTGTTACTTGTGGAGAAATCAAGTCCGAAACGGCATTTTCCGCTTCCTGTATAATCGTTCTTTTTACCCCATGCGATTAACGGCAACTTGAATGATTTGCATGAGTCTTCCAGATACAAAGTATCGGTGTCGAATCCGAGACTGTCGGGAGCATAGCACACACACAGATTTTTTGTAGAATTTGCCGGAATAATAAATGGAAACTGGCTTTGCGGAATAGTAAAACTTATGTTTCGTTTTAAAAGAAAATTATCAATTAATAGAGTATTATCACCAGAGTTTGTTATCGGAATTGAATCACAACGAAGCTCTTTGAATCCTGTTGTGTCGAAAGCATAAAAGCCGTTTGAAAGCGGAGTTCCTATAGTATATTTACCTATGTCAAATGCAATTAATAATGTATCGGAGTTTACAGTGCATCCGTTTTGCCCGGTAACTGTTGCCCAGTACAGACCTGATTTACGGACAACAATTGACCTGCTTGTTTCTCCCGTATTCCACATATAATTGAGTGATGCGTCGTAAGGCTCTATTTGAAGAACGGCACTATCAGAGGCACAGGGCTTGTAACTATAATCCGTTCTTATTTGAACTGAAGGCTTAGGAGAAATGATAACATTCATTGTATCGGTTCTGGAACTGCATCCGAATTTATCGGACACATTAATTATATAAAGTCCTGATTGATTTATCTTTGAATTTAGTATCGTTGTGTCTAATGAATTTGACTTGAATCCGTTCGGTCCTGTCCAGTAGAAGTCATAGGCTTCGTCCGAAACCACGTTTGCGGACAAGTGCAGTGTATCTCCTTCGCATAAGCGGAAATCATTTCCTGCTGAAACAAATTGAAATGGACCCCGCGCATCGCATTGCGGCACAGGTTTAAGAGCATTACAATCATCGAAATCTTCGGAAAAGTACAAGTTGTCGTTTTCATCGTAGAACTTCATCCAGTCAACAGTAGCCGAACCTTTTGTACATACACCTGTATAGTATGGGTAACAGATATTTCCATTGTAAGGGATTTGAATTATTAAAGCATCATCAATATAAAAGTATAACACATTGTTTCTGAATTTAAATTTATAAGTTCTCCAATAATTCATATCAAAAATAAACCCGTTCTTTGCTTTAATGTAAGCATCACCAATGGCAATATAAGTACTACCTAAAAAACTGTTATCTGGCATAAAAGTACATTGTAATGTTACTTTATTCAAACCGAACAAATATACATAAAAATCATTAGGGTAAAAAGCTCCTTCAGATATAGGATTTTTAAATCTGAATTCCCAAGTAAAATCTTTTTTAAGGTCTAATGTGTCGAACAAGGTTAATTCTGCAAAATATATTTCTCCATGTGTAAAACCGGGAGGGTATCGCATCAATCCGTTTTGAATAAAATCGCAGGGATTTCTGAGTGTGTCAGAAATAGAAGTACCGGCTTGTGTATAAACACTCACCCAGCCTTCAGGGAAATTTATAGCATTTGCGTAATCCTGAAAACCAAGAATTTGCATTAGTATCAATAAAACTAATATTCGAGTTTTAAGCATTACTTTTTTTAATCACTTTGCATTTTTAATAAATTTTGTTTCTGAACTTTACCAATTTAGGAAAAATCGGTTTCAGAAAACGAAAATATTTTTGGATTAAATATTTTTTTCTGAAATCAATCAACTGAACTTTTGCACAGTTCTTAAGCAATTCTGCATATTGACTGTTTTTTAAACTTAATAATTCTGCAATCTGAAAAAAAATCTTTCTATAAGATGAATAATTAAAAGAAATTTTATTAAAGGTATAATTATTAATTCTGCATAATTCAATAACAAGTTCAGGATTAAGACTATCAAGAATTGAAAGCATTCGTTTTGAAGTCATATTAACTATTTTTTCAAGGAATGATTTTGGTGCGGTTCGCGACATACTTGTACTTACTTCCCTGTAAAGAAACAAAACTTCAGGTATATTGGCAATTTCGTATTTGGCAGAAATTCTTAACCAAAGTTCATAGTCTTCAGGAGGCTGAACGGTTTTGTCAGTTGAGTAAACTCCGACTTGATTCAAAACTGATTTTCGCATTATTACCGAACTATGAGCAATGGGATTGTAGAAAAAAATAAAGTAGCTCAATTCAATGGGTTGAGTCGGAAGTTTGAGAGTACGCTTTGAAAGCCGCTTATCGATAATTATTTGGCACCAAGAACTCACTAAACCGACTTTAGGATTGTTGTTCAGGAAATCAATTTGTTTTTGAAATCTATATGGAAGCGAAATATCATCCTGGTCCATACGGGCAATTAATTCGCCTTGCGAATTTTCTATACCTTTGTTCAAAGTTGCTGCTAAACCTATGTTGTCGTGTTCAAAATATTTTATTCGTGTGTCATTGTAACTTTGAATAATTTCTTTGGAATTATCGGTAGAGCCGTCAT
>JBAYGQ010000346.1:0-3958 GCA_041666585.1 Bacteroidota bacterium | reverse complement strand
AAGAAGCTGAAGAAATGGGATATGTGTTTAATACAGGTCCCGAGATGGAATTCTTCCTTTTCAAAAAGGAAAACGGTAAGATAAAAACTGCATCAGACCAAACAATCGAACCTCATGACATCGGTCAGTATTTTGATTTAGTGATGGATTTGGGATTTGTTGTAAGAAAAGATATGATGCTCGCTCTCCAAAAAATGGGACTCGAGGTCGAGGCAAGTCATCATGAAGTAGCACCCGGTCAGCATGAAATTGATTTTAAGTATTGCAAAGCGGTTTCTTCCGCAGATAAAGTAATGACGCTGAAATCAACATTAAAAGCCGTTGCCCGTAAATACGGACTTCATGCTACATTTATGCCAAAACCGATAAAGGGAGTCAACGGAAGCGGTATGCACATACACCAGAGCTTGTTTTCACCTGACGGAGAAACAAATCTGTTTTTTGATTCGGACGATAAATACCACCTTTCAAAAATTGCATATCATTTTCTTGCAGGTCAGATGAAACATGTGCGGGCTATGAGTGCAATTCTCAATCCGACGGTAAATTCATTCAAAAGACTTACTCCCGGATACGAAGCCGCTACATATATTTGCTGGGCACACAGAAACCGCTCGGCTTTGATTAGGGTACCCCAGTATTCGGCAGGAAAAAAGAAAGCAACAAGACTTGAAATCCGCAATCCCGATCCGACGGCAAATCCTTATTTATCATTTGCAGTTCTTCTAAAAGCAGGTTTAGACGGTATTAAAAACAAACTCGAGCCGCCTCCGCCGGTTGAGGAAGATGTATTTGAATTTGAGCAGGAACATTTAGACCAAAGAAAAATTGAGACTTTGCCCTATTCACTCTGGGAAGCTTTAAAAGAATTGAAAAAAGATTCGGTTATTTGCGATGCACTCGGACAGGATTTATTAGATAAATTCATTTTCGCTAAAACAAAAGAATGGGATGATTACCGTTTGCATGTTACAGACTGGGAAATCAAAAATTATCTTGAGATGTTCTAATTTCACGAATGTGTGTTTAATGCACAGTAAAACCCTCGCTTGAAAAATATCTTTTTTAAATATTACCCTACTGCTTGCGGTGGGGTATTTTATTTTAATAACTCAATGTACTAACAATTTGTTTATTGCGTCTGTAATTGGAATTATCTTTGCCAATAATAATTTTATAAAATAAATTAAATCGAGGTTATAATGAAAAGATTTGTTTTATTAACTTTGTTCTTAAGCATTTCAACTGCTTTCTTTTTTTCATGCTCTGATAATTCTACGAACAACCCGACTAACAATACTAACCCTACAATAGCTTCAATTACTCCGAATGTAGCATATATTGGTCAGGATTTGATTATCAGAGGAAAATATTTCGGAAATACAAGAGATTCATCTTACGTCGAACTTAACGGCTCCAAACTTGAAATAACAAATTATATTTCATGGTCAGATTCAGTTATTACAATCAAAATTCCACGCACAGCTATCACCGGACAGGTAGTTATAAATGTAGGAACAAAGAAAAGTAATTCCGTAATTTTAACAATAAAACCAAATTATTTTCCTTTTTCAGTCGGTTCGTATTGGATGTTTGAAAATTTTATACTTAATATGGATCAATCCAGAGATTTGACTTCAAGATATGTTGATTCTACATTTATTGAAGGTACTGAATTGAAATACGGCAAAGATTCTTACATATTAGCAGCTTTGGTGGAAGGAAGTACAACAGCAATGTTATATAATTTTTACAGCGACGGACCTGCATTATACTCTACTGCCGATTATGTTTTTCCGCGAGAGGGTGCAACACCTATCACCCTTGTTATTCCCAATGATTGGGTTCTGATTGCACATCCGGATTCAACGCAGTGGACAATAAATACTCAGCAAATTAATTCAACAATTGACCTTGGAAATTTGGGAAGCAGACCGATTAAAGGTACATTTAAAATTTATGTTCAAAAAGGTGAATCGAAAGTATTGAATTTTGATTATGGAATCGGAGATGTTAATACTCAAGAATATAAAATATTTTATGATTTTGCAGGTTCTATAAATATTGGTGCAGATATTCCAGTTAATTTTACACTTACCCAGCACAATTGGTACGGAGAAAATATCGGTTTGATGAAAACATTAATGGAATCCAAAACTATCACAATCAAAGTACTATTTACCAGTTATGATTATAATATTCAAGGTATGGAATCAACTATTCTCAGATATAAAATTCAGTAAAAAAATTATTTTGTTTCTGATTACAGATTTAGTTAGATACGAAACCGAGAGTGGCAACATCAATACTTGAAGCACCCATTCGGGAAATTACTTTTGCACAGGCATTTAGGGTTGCGCCTGTTGTTAGCACGTCATCAACTAAAAGAATTGAAGAATTCTTTATCTCTTTGCTTTTCTTGTAAGGTGAAAATACTTCGGCTACATTAAGCCGTCTTTCCTCGCTTCCGAGGCTCGTTTGAGTCTGAGTGTATTTCACTCTTTTGATTATTTTAAAATCAGTTTGCCATTTTGTAAAGTCAGAAATTCCTTTTGCTATAAGTTCCGATTGATTGAAGCCTCTCTCTCTTCTTCTTGCTGAATGGATAGGTACAGGAATAATAAAATCATAAGAAGAACCTGAGCCTGCAAGCACTCTGCCTAATTCAATCCCAAGCTCCAAACCTACTTTTGAAAAACCGGAATACTTTAAAGAATGAATTACATTCATCCAAGGTGCATCCTGAGAAACGAAGAATAAAGAAGTACATTTGCTGATATAAAATTCATCTGAAAAATTATTTTTGATTCTGATTGTGATAAATTCAGAAGGAGGTGCTTTGGGAATTAGAAAAAAACAATCATTGCATATAACTTCTATTTGGCGTTTCTCGTTACCGATGTATTTACCGCAAACTTCGCAATGTCTCGGAGCGATAAAATCGGTAAAAGACGTGAACAATCCTTTTATTCCGGGTAAAACTTTGTCTTTAATCAGTTCTCCTGCAATTACTGAGTTCTTTCATGCTCGTTAACTGCGACTCTTTCTAAAGTAAATTTATCTGAAGGGAAAAAGAAAACAAGAAACGATGCTAAAAGCAAAAATATATTTTCAATTATTTTTTTCAAACTTACATTTTCAGTTGTTATTTTAGAATGGCATCCGCAGTTAAAATTCAAACCCTTTAAAAGTGCAACGGTAATAGCTATCGTAAAAACAATATACATCGCAATGCTGAGAGAGGCTGATGCTTTTAATCTGATGCCTAACATTAAAAAGATACCTACTATCAGTTCAATCCAAGGCAAAGTTAAAGCCATAATATTTATTATAAAATCCGGCATCATCGCATAATTTGTAATGCTTTTTGCAAAATTTGCAGGGTCACCGATTTTGGATACACCCGCTAAAATAAAGATTACTCCGAGCACTAAACGCAAAACTAAAACCAGATATTCATCCCCAAATATTTTTTTCATTTTATTCCAAAAGTAAAATCAAATAATTTTTATAAATGACGAATAAAGCAAAAATAATATTTAAGCTTCAATAATCAAATTATCAATCAAAACAATTTCGTAATTTTGAATATGTTTAATATAGGAAATCAAAAATGCCTTTTATTCGCTCTATTTCAGGATTGAGAGCTACACTCGGTGATTGTTTAACATCTCAAATCGTATCACAATATTCAGCGGCTTTCAGCGAGTTACTGCCGGAGGGTTCAATCGTGGTCTGCCGAGACGGAAGACCTTCAGGAAAATGGATTGAGCAAATTATATCCAATACTCTTATTTCCTGCGGTAGAAAAGTGAAATTATTAAATATAGCACCTACCCCGACAATTCAGCTTTTTGTAGAAAAATCAGATTCAATCGGAGGAATTGCAATAACAGCATCACACAATCCATCAGATTGGAACGGGATGAAATTTATTTCTGCCGACGGTACATTTCTT
>JBAYGQ010000345.1:0-3966 GCA_041666585.1 Bacteroidota bacterium | reverse complement strand
TTATTTATTGTTTTTTTAAATGTATTCCAATCTTCACCTTTTCTAAAAATAGCAGGTTTTTTTATATTTAAATAAACTGGGTAAACGCTTCCATGCCAACCTCTGCCCCATCCCGTATTAGCCCAAAAATCTGCACCTCTTGGATTACTATGAAAATATATTGCTCCTGATTTATACAAATGTCCCGTTTTATCATCCTTTGCACCTTCAAATATATCAAAATAACCTCTAAATGTACCATGATAGACTACCAATGGTTCTCCATTTTCATCAACGACACTACTTGCATTTTGTGGGTCATTTTCCCAATCACCAAACCATGCCTTAAACTCAGGTGTGCGAACTAACTTCCATTTTTTGGGGATAAGCCTTGACAGCCTTCCGGTTGGAGTTAATAATATTTTATTTTCTTTTGCCATTATTCAGCCCAATCAAATTGAATTTCTAAATGAGTTATTGCTGCTTCAATATCATCAAAACCCTGATTGAATATAAGATATTTAATAGCTTTAAAAATTCTATCTCTGCCATGTGTTGTTGATAACATTGCACAAACATTTGGGTTTTTAGGACAATTCACTTCTTCATCTAAAAAGTAGTGTATCATATTATCGAGGTCTGCTTCAGTATGTTTTCCCATAATTATTTGACTTTCTTTAAAATTATTACATCAGTGCCAATTGCAGTATTTGTAAAGGATTTGTTAGGTAGCCTGTAAGCATCAATTAATGTACACTTACTCGCAAGTAACTCTTTGAAATCGTTATATTTATTGGTATTAGCCATAAACGTATTTGGAATGACAAATATAAGTAATCCGTTAGGTAAAAGCAAGTCAACGCCCCTCATTATCATATACTGGTCAAATGTATGTGCTAATGTAGCTTCTTTCTCAGATTCTATTTTACCGGAACGACTACCCATTTCTAATCCTTTTATTCCTGAAAATTCACTTGCATATTCTCTGTAAGGCGGGTTTCCGATAACAAGGTTATATTTGCGTAATGAGGGTAATATACCTATCCTACGATTGCCTTGAAAAAACAATGTTTCAAATGATTTGTGCTGAATATTGAATTGTGGAAATGTAAGTTTTGAAATTACATAACTATAATAATCAACATCAAAAGCATCAACTGTGTGTCCAATAGGAACATATTCAAGAAATCTTCCAATTCCAACCGCAGTCTCTAATATAGCCCTTTGACCATTCCAATTGAATCCATGCTTGTAAGCCAATCCCCACATTTTCTGAACAAGTAAATCTGGAGTAAAAAACTGGTCTAATATTTCACGCTCACCTAATCCTTTGCCAGCCAAACCACCCAATCCTTCATAAAAACGTAAATAAGCAAGTTCCTCTGCTGAGTATTTTGTAACATCTAATCCGTTTTTATCAATCAATGCCCTAATTTCCATTGTTATCTGATACTGTGTTTTGCCTTTTACATCTGGTACGTTAATGGTTTTGGTTTCTTCGGGCATTGTTTCGCTAATGTCAATAGATTGTTTTTCGTAATCTACTTTTACTAATTCAGATTCTATAAATAAACCATTAATCCTATCGCTTCTGAATTGATAACCGCCAGCATCAACTAATTCTATTTTGCCATCATCAATATTAGCTATCCTGAAAGGTTTATTCAATTTACCATTTTTTTTATAAAAAACATCTTTAATTCCAACCCAATCACCAATTTTAAAGTCTGAATAAGATTCATTAATTTCTGCTTTACTTGCTTTATTGTGTTCACCCCATTTTTCTTTTTTAATCTCACTAAGCATTACGGGTGTCCAGTAAAAATCAAGTTCAATTTTTCTCGTAGATTTTAATTCCTCAATTGAAATATAACCCAATTCAGCATTTATCAAATCACCATTAAGGATAACATAACCAAATGCCTGTAATTGTTGTTTTTCTTTGTCTTTTTCAATGATGTACCAATCCGATTCACCGTAAAAATAATGTAGCCATACGATAACATTATTTATGTCGTCAAGTTTTTCGGAATCGTAAGTTTTTGGCATATTCTCAATTCTGGTAGCAAGTTCAGCAATTATATCCCAATGTTCCTCACTTCCTACGATTGCTTTTTGTTGCATCTCTGGCATAAATGCTTTAACACTTGCTGGAATATCTGAAAGTCTTAATTTTCGCACTATTTCAGTTTTTTCACCAACTCTATTAATTGGTACATATTCCTTTTGTCCACTTTCAAAAAGTACTCCGATTTTATTTTCAGATTCGTATTCAACATCTACAATTTCGGCTCTCATTTTAATACCTCTTACTGTTTTAACCCAATGCCAATCACCGACTGTGAATTTTGTTACTTTTGATTCAATAGGTATTTGTTTTGATTCTATTTTTTTATAAAACTCTTGAATAGTATCTTCATTCATATTATGTTCATTCCCTTTTGAATCCTTAACCCAAATATAACCGCCTTGTTTCGATTCTCTTATTGCTTCAATTCTTTCAGGATATTGAGTTTTTGTATTTAGTAATATTTGGAACTTATCACCAATATTCACAGTAAATTCGTCTTTTATAGTTTCTTTATCAATAGACTTTAATGAAGGTTCGATAACATCATAACCGTCTTTTAATAACTCTCTTTTGATTATGCGAAGTAAATCGTAGCCACTAAAAGATATTCTTGTTTCCGAACCTGAATTTGACGTTTCTAACATCGGGCTTGTATTTGCAATTTGCCAAAGAGTTTTGCCTTTTATTGTATTGCTTCTTGATGCAATTTCACGACTTTGTATTCCACCTATCTCGTTTTTACTAAACAGACCCTCATTCCAAATTTTAGCCTTTTTACGTGAATCCGTTTCTATATTAAGAAAATTAAGCAACTCTATTACAGGCTTTGTTAATTCAATTCTTTCTACACTCATAGGCTGCTTAGAATCCTTTGGAATTAGAACATCCTGTGCTTCTTCAAAGGTTTGTGAAACGGTTTTTGGTTTATCAAACTTAACCTCACCAGATTTGATTTTACCCACAAACTCATCAAGTTCTTTCATTTCAACTTCTGTATCGTTCAAATTTTCGTATTCTTTTGAAAGTTGCTCAACTTTTATTCTCATTATAGCCTTCATTGCTTCGGGAGTTACATTGCTATTAATAGCTGATTGTAACTTGCTTATTTTTTCTTGTAGTTCCTGTTTTGTCATTGTTTGTGTTTTTATTTGTCCGCCTTCATTAAATCTTATGTCGTTATTATTGCTGTCGAATGTAGTGTTTGTATCATCTGTGAGTTTTATTTGATTTGGGTAAAAAGCTAAATATAGCACATTTAATCCTAATGTATAAAATCCTTCTTCAATCAATAATCCATCATATTTTTTATTAATCAGAATAGATTTAGCTCCTTCTAATTTTTCAATATTTAATTTATGTTTAAATTCATTTATGTTTTTTGCATAATACGGATTTTTAATTGATAAAAATACGCTTTTTAGAAATCTTTTATCATTTTCTACTAAAGCATACCAATTGGCAGTGTCTTTATTGTCTGTAAAATAAATCCCTTCTAATTGGTCTTTTTCTCCATGAGTTCCAATATTTTTACTTTCTTTAAATATATTTATATTTACGTTTGTCCCATGATAAACTACCAAAGGTTCATCATTTTTATCAACAACTTTTGAAATATTTTGACTAAATGTTTGGATTAGTAACTTTATTTTTCTATCTTTGACATCAAGTCCATCATTAAATGCACGATTGGAAGGTTTATCCCTTACGGCTTTAGTGATGGATTTTGCATTTACCACATTTAAGTCATGCAATATTCTTTTATTGTCCCTACCCACCTGAACACTTAATCTAATTATATGTTTTTGTTTATTAAAATAAGCATTTGAAAAATAACATTCAAAAAAATTAGTATATGTATCCTTTTTATCAGTATTTATTTCTACATCATAAAATATAGCATTTTTTAAAATTTCTTT
>JBAYGQ010000344.1:0-3971 GCA_041666585.1 Bacteroidota bacterium | reverse complement strand
GCTCTGATAGATACATAATACATCCCCTGCGACAGCTTATCCGCATCAAATACTAAATAATGTTCTCCGGGTGCAAATTCGCCGCTCTTGATTGTCTGGACCAACATACCAAGTGTATTGTAAATTTGAATGTCAGCCTTGGTATATCCCGATGCCGTGAATTTTATGGTTGTAATGCCGTATGCGGGATTCGGAAATATTTCGGTTCCTGCTTTTTCTTCTGTTTCCTTAACGGCTACTTCTGTTATATACATTTCTTCTGCATTCAATACTTGTCTCTCCAATTTTGAAGTATTGTAGTAAGATAAAAATGCAACAATATATGTGTCATCTGCTTTGTTACGTGCAGGTCCTGTGTCGGTTGACTGGAATTTTGTATTGATTGATTCGCTTGTATAACCTACGTTTATTACTTCAGGTAAAGTATAATTGTAAGTTTTAGAAAATGTCTGGTTAGGTGTAACTGTTGCAGGAACTACAGTGCTGTCGCCCCATGCTCCGGTTAGAACTGCTCTTACGCAGTGATTGTGGAAATATCCGACGAAGTACTCGGGTTCGGGATATAGTTCGTGCCCTGCTCCGCCGGCGGGGCTCTGCATTTCGTGACTATAGTAATTGTGCTGTGTATAATTACTTCTTAAATCAGTTCCTCTTACCTTATCCTCGCAGATGAAGATATTAAGCCTTACATCTCCCGATAAATAGTCCTCTGCTTTTACATTTGCCGTAATACTGAGTTCTCGTGTAACCGGGTCAAAAGACCTGCTTACAGAGACTTCGAGAGGTGTTGATGCATTCAGTTGCTGAACTACGTAGTCTTTCCAGATACCTCTATCTATGGCAACATCTGCTTGGTCTGAAAACATTGTTCTGTCAACCATTCCATAGGGATAGCCGAAAGCATAAGCAGTGTTAATTATGTTACCCTCTGCAGTAATCATAGAATCTCCGTTGTGATGTACAGCACCTACAACATTTCTGTTATTCTTTAGTATGTCACGCAATACAATGTGTCCGTCAGGACAGAAGCCGCACCATCCGCCGGTTCCTTCTTCAAGCAGAACTTTCTTGGGAGCAGACACTCCTTCTATACAGAATATGCTTGTACTGATGGTATCATTAAATACAATTTCATCATCTTGTCCATTCAGCTTGGAAGACCAGATTTTGATAGAATAATTCTTTCCTGATTCGGTTGGAATAAAAGGAATTGTATGCTCTAAAGTATCTGTGCCGCCGTCCCCAGCTATGTTCAGACTATCAAGTATGCATGTCTGTGTTGGACCGCCGTCAACAGAATAATTCAGTTCAACGGAAGTTAAGGTTTCCATTCCCTTATTCAGAACTCCTGCTTTAATAACAGCGGATTTATTTTTACCGACATTTTTAGGTAAAGGAGCAGAAACCATTTGTAAATCGTAACGGCTGAATGCTCCCCACTTAAAGAAAAAGACTTTATCGGTTATATTTGTAGTTGATTCTTCAAGATAGTTAGGGAAAGGCAGATTCGGACTGCCGTCAACCATAATCGCATTGGTACCGTCTGCGTTTTGCACTCCGATAGTAGCATTTACAACAACTGTATCCATAGGCTTACAATAATTAAAAACTATATCAAAATCACCCGCTTCGAAAATCCGTACTGCAAAAAACATAGTGGATTGAGTAAGCGGAACTCCCACTCTTGAAGCCATATACCACTGAATAACGTGTACTCTGTTCGGAGCGGAACCGTAATTAAAATTTCTTACTTCAACGGGTATATTAGGATTGGAAGGATTGCCCTTTAACTCCAAATTATCCCAGAGAGCAAAGATAGTATTTTTCGGGGCATTTACATCCGGAAGAACTACATTGTTAGAATCGCTTGTTGTTGCGGCGACATCGAATGTAACATATCCGTTATCGCTCACTCTGTAGCTTGTAACGCTCTCCCCGAAGAATCTCCAAGCAAACGGTATTGTAAACGTAGCAGAAAGAGTTTCGGTAGAGCCTTTCGGCAGAACTACGTTTTCTTTTGAAAAAATATTGTAACTGCTTTCTGTGCCGGTCTTCTGAATTACAAAGTAACTCGGGTCGGCTCCTGTAGCGACATTAGTACAAATAAAAAGGAAAAGAAGTATAAATTTTTTCATGGCTGGATTCCGTTTTAATTTGACATTCAGAATAATTAATATATTACAAAAAAAATAGATTAAAACCAAGAACATTCTGCTTTTATTTGTATTTTTCTTTGAAATCCTTTTTATTTAGTGTGATGAGAGGAAACCTCCTAATATTAACATCCTAAACTTGATTCAGGTTCAAATCTACAATGAAGAAGTGAGTATAGATATAGTGTAATTAAGAAATAAATACCAAGAATTTTATTACATGAAAAAGTAATATCCTAAAAACATTACAACTTATTATCGAAGATGAATTTAAGCATTGCTTTCCATGTTTCGGGACTATGCTCCCACTCTGAATTCCAGATTTCAAGAAAATGAGGAATACCTTTCATTTTGAGGATTTCGCTCAGATAAACGGAATTTTCGGGACGTTCCCCTTCTCCTGAACCTGAAAGTAAGTAAACATGATGTTTGCTTGTTAAAAAAGATAGCCAGTAACTATCGTTCAGATTAGGCAAAAAATGTACAGGTGAATTAAAATAGGAGTTATCGTCAAAAAAGTCTTGTGTATAATCCTGAATATTGAAGGTTCCGCTCAGAGCAATAGTTCCGTAAAATAAATCCGGACGCCGGAAATAAGTATTTGCCGAATAAAATGCACCATGCTTTACTCCGCAGGTCAATACAGGTATAGGACCTCCGTTTTCGGAAAAAATAAAGGGAAGTAGTTCTTCTATTACGTAATTATTGTATTGAAGAAGCCTCAATGATTTTTCATCGGGAGACTTTTCGGAATTCAACAGGCTTTCCTGATTTATACCTGAAACGCAGTAAACTTTGCACTTACCTTTGTTTATTGCCGGCATCAATGCCTCAAGCAAGCCTAATTCTTCATTTTCAAGGAAATGGTCGCTGATAGCAGGAAAAAAAAGAACAACGACCCCGTAATGTCCATACACGGCGATTTCCATGTTTTTAGACAGATTAGTGCTGTAATGGGTATATGTTTCTCTTTGCATGAATGCTCCGCAAGATAATTTTTTGTATGAAAATTTTAAGACGCAATATCTATAAAATTATTGAAAATATTATTTTTAAAATTATGTTCGATTCTATGATTCTGTAATTACAACTTACCCGGAATCCTTCCTTGGAACTGCTATGGCAACAGGAATGATTTACGATTATCCCGAATGATAGAAAAACCTTTTTCGCCATCTGATTTTAACTCTAAAAAATACATTAATAATATAGAACAAAAAACATACTTTATTAATTCATCTGATTTTATTACATTGCATTGCTTATCTTAAACTTTCATTGCAAATAATATAAAAAGGTGTAAAAATGGAAATTAAAAAAATCTTAGTACTCGGTGCCGGCACAATGGGCAACGGTATAGCACACGTTTTCGGGCAGAACAACTACGATGTTGTTTTATGCGACCCTTTCGAAAATGCACTTAATAAAGGGATGGCAACTATTGAGGGCAATCTTACGCGTCAGCTCAAGAAAGAAAAAATTACCGAAGAAGAGATGAAAAATACTCTGGCTCACATCCATCCTACTTCAAAAACAAGTGACGGTAAGGATGCAGACCTTGTTATCGAAGCCGCAACCGAAAACAAGGAATTAAAATTTAAAATCTTCGCGGACCTTGACGCAATAATCAAACCGGAGGCTATTCTTGCTTCGAACACATCAACAATTTCTATAACAGAAATTGCCTCAAAAACAAAACGTCCCGATAAAATTATCGGTATGCACTTTATGAACCCTGTTCCAATGATGCAATTGGTTGAGGTTATATGCGGGCTTGCTACAAGCGATGATACTTTTAAAACAGTAAAGGAAACTTCG
>JBAYGQ010000343.1:0-4005 GCA_041666585.1 Bacteroidota bacterium | reverse complement strand
CGAGATTGTTTATGTTGCAAGCGGTGAAGGTACTACAAGTCAGGGTGAATTTTACGAAGCAGTTAACTGGGCATCACGCGAAAAATTGCCTGTTATTTTCTGCATACAGGATAACGGATATGCTATTTCGGTACCCCGCGACCATCAGTCAATGGGCAGTACGGTAGGACATACTTTTTGCTGTTATTCGAATTTAAAAATGAAAACTTTTGACGGAACCGACTTTTTTGAATCATACAAAGCGGCTCAGGATGCTGTTGAATACGCACGCTCCGGCAAAGGTCCGGTTTTACTGCACGCATTAGTCGAAAGACTTATGCCCCACTCCTCTTCCGACGACCAGAAAAAATATCGAACTGCCGAGGAGTTGTTTCGCGGAAAAGAAGAGCGTGACTGCATTATTAAATTAGAAAAATATCTCTTAGTTAATAAATTATCGGCTCAGGATGAAATCGAGCAAATAAGAAAAGAAGTTAAAGAAGAAATTGAAAATTCTGCCGATTGGGCTTGGGGCAGACCTGATGCCAAGGCTGAAGATTCTCTGTCTCATATTTATGCTGAGCCTTCAAGCAGAAATCTTCCTTACTCAACACAGGAACCAACCGAAGGAAACAAAGCAGTTCTGGTTGACGCTGTTAATCACGCTTTACGTGAGGAAATGAGATTCAATGATAAAATGCTGATTTTCGGACAGGATATTGCAGACCCCAAGGGCGGTGTTTTTACGGCAACTAAAGGATTGAGTACCGAATTCGGAACAGACCGCGTTTTCAATTCACCTCTTGCCGAAGCCTCGATTATCGGTGTAGCACTCGGACTTGCGGTTCACGGATACAAGCCGGTTGTTGAAATCCAGTTCGGCGATTATATATGGCCCTCGTTTATGCAGTTGCGTAATGAAGTTGCAACAATGCGTTACCGCTCCAACAACGGATTTTCCTGTCCCATGGTTGTACGTACAGCAGTAGGAGGCTATATACACGGAGGACTATATCATTCACAAAACATTGAAGCTTTTTTTGCACATATACCCGGAATTCTTATTGCATACCCGAGTAATGCCGCTGATGCCAAGGGACTTCTGAAAACTGCATGCAGACTGCAGGACCCTGTGCTGTTCCTTGAGCACAAGGGTATGTACCGTCTTCCGTTTGCACAGACTATCGAGCCTGACGAAAATTATCTGCTTCCGTTCGGCAAAGGAAAAATCGTGAAAGGCGGCTCCGATGCTACAATTATTACTTACGGAATGGGTGTCAAGGATTCTGTCAATGCTGTGAGACAAATTGAAGCAAAGCAAAATGTAAGCATCGAAATTATTGACCTGAGAACTATTAGCCCATGGGATAAAGAGCTTGTTCTTGAATCAGTCAGAAAAACAGGACGTGCGCTGATAGTTCACGAAGATACGCTGACTATGGGATTCGGTGCTGAAATTGCCGCTACTATTTCAAACGAAGCTTTCAGTAGTTTGGATGCTCCGGTAAGAAGGCTGACAGCAAAGGATTCGCATATTCCATACAATCCCGTTTACGAAGAAGAAGTACTTCCAAACGAAGCAAAAGTAAGCAAAGCAATAGAAGAACTTCTGATGTTTTAATAAAATATTAGATAAAAATGTCATCGAAACCTTGTACCCAAGCTCCTGCTTGGGTACATTCTACTTTATTCTATTTCTCTCTTCTCTTTTCTAAAACCGCTCCTGCTTGGGTACATTCTTCTTTATTCTACTTCTCTCTTCTCTCTTCTCTCTTCTAAAACCGCTCCTGCTAGGGTACATTCTTCTATTGTCTTTCTAAACTTGGTTCAGAATTTTATAAAAGTTTTAGTGCAGTTGTTCACTTTTACTAAATACAAACCTGCTGATAAAGCATGCAAATTAATCCTGCAGTCCGAAACACCTGCGCCAATGTAGCTTTCTGCTACCTTCTGCCCAAATAAATCATAAATTGCAACTTTTGTCTGCACTGCAAAAGGCTTACTGAGCCTTATGTTCAGAATGTTTTCAATTGGATTGGGAAAAATAGAAAATTCGTTTGTTTGTTGTGGAGTGGTTTCCTGGACGGCTGAAATTCCAAAATCTGATAACTTGGCACGGAAAACACCGCTACCAGTTCCAGCAAATACATATTCATCACTTAAAGATAATGTATATATATTAGTTTCATTTTGAAGCCCGGAATTTATTGCTTTCCAATTATTTCCATTGTCGGTAGACAAGAAAATACCATCCCCAGTCCAAGTTCCTACAAAAATATTCGGACCTTTGACTGTAATACAAGTAATTGATTTATCTGTTAAACCATTATTTATTTCAGACCAATTATTCCCATCATCGGTTGACATAAACATACCACTTATATAAATTCCTGCAAAAACATTATTTCCACTTACAACTATATCTTCTACATCGCCACCTAAAAATATTAATCCATTATTTTTTTTCTCCCAACTATTTCCATCATCAGTAGAAATAGCTATACCAAAGGAAGATATTCCGGCATAGACATTTGCCCCACTCGAAGCTAATGACCTTACAGGAAAATTTATTAAACCTGAATTTCTTGTGACCCAGCTATTTCCTGTATCATTAGAAAAATAAATTCCCTTTTCGGTTCCGACAAAAATATTATTGTTATTAAAAGTTAATGATAAAACATTTAAATTTGCTAATCCTGAATTTTTTGAAAACCAATTATCCCCTTTGTTAGTTGAAACGAATACTCCAGAGTCAGTTCCTATAAATATTTTATTGTCCACAAAACCAAATGAATAATAATACGATTTTGGTAATATTGAATTTTTACTTGTCCAATTCTCTCCTTCGTTTGTGGAAAGAAATAATCCATCTTCAGTACCAGAATATATATTATTTCCATTAACACAAATGGACTTTACTTTTAATGAATACGCACTCCTAGATTTATGTTCTTTTAGAATTTTCCAACTTTCACATTTATTAGCTGATACATATAAATTACCAAGTTTAGTACCAGCAAATATTAAATTATCATTTTCAATTAGCACTTGGGGGGATTCTGACATGCCATTATAATTGTCAATGTAAGACCAATTATTACCGTTATCGGTTGAGTGTAGTAAACGATAACTAGTAGTTGCAAAAATTTGATTTTCGGTAATGAAAAATGAATAAATCTTCAAATCTGAATAATCAGAAAATTTTAATTCCCATTTGTTGTCTTGTTCAGATAATAAATAAATCTGGTAACCAACACCTGCAAAAATATTATTATCTTTTATACCTAAAGAACTAACCCATAGCATTTCCAAACCAGAATTGATGTTATTCCAACTATTTCCTTTGTTTGTTGAAATAAAAATACCACCACCCAAAGTGCCTACATAAATTTGGTTTCCATGAATGAGGATTGATGTTATATTCAAATTTGTCAGCCCTGTATTTATTGTGGTCCATTGGATACCATTATTAGTTGAAAGATATAATCCACCTCCTTCGGTACCTGCATATAAATCACTACCATCTATAGATAATGAAGTAATTTTAAAATTGTTTATTCCTGAGTTCTTTTCAACCCAGTTATTGCCATTATCAGTAGATAGATAAATGCCACCTCCGTATGTGCCGGCAAAAACATTGCTATCGGATACGGCAAAGGTTATTATTCTAAAATTATTTAATCCATTATTTTTTGGATTACAAGTGTATCCTTTGTCAGAAGAAGTAAATATCCCTCCGCTATCAAGTCCAATGAATAGGTTATTATTATTTAAAGCTAACGTTTTTATTTCACCTAAGAAAAATCCATTATTACATTTTTCCCACTGTGCATTTGCACCGATTGTAAAAAACAATGTGATTAATAAAAAAAGAATTGTAATGCGTTTCATATCATATTCCCGAATAAATGTGTATGAGTAAATGCAATTTATCATAATTAGGAATAAGTTGCAAATATATTGTTGTGTTATAAAGAAAGAGTTTGGTTACAAGAATAACAGATGGATTCCCGCATTCGCGGGAAT
>JBAYGQ010000342.1:0-4007 GCA_041666585.1 Bacteroidota bacterium | reverse complement strand
CAATCGAAGGTCTAAGACCATTTTCCAAACTATGGTTACTAAGAATAATTCTCCGACCGTTATCTACTCCCATGTGAAAACCGTTAGGAGCAACATAGCCATGCCCCGGAAGCGGATATTCGCCATGAGAAGCAATATGTAACGGGAAATTCGTTGTCTTAGCAAGCCATTCAACAAAGCCTTCTGTAAAACCTTGTGAGATGTGTTGAACAATCAATAGCGGTACTGAAATATTTTTAGGCAATCCTGAAAGGATTTTTTGTAATACTATTGGACCTCCTGTTGAAGCACCAATAGCGACAAGCTGCAGTTCAGATTCAGTTTTTACTGTTTTTAAGATTTTAGGTGTATTGCTAATATGTTCATTCAATTTGCGTGCAGTACGTCTAACCACTTTCACTTCAGACATCAATTTAAGAGTTTGATTCAATTCTTCGGCATCCTTTTTATAATCGGGATGATTAACGCCGTGCGGTTTTTTTACTATTGCTAAAGCACCTGCTTCAACCAGAGAAAATGAAACAGCTACATCTTTCGCTGCAATACTTCCGGTTACAATTACAATCGGAGCCGGATTTGTTTCCATAATTTTCCTTGTAGCCTCGTAACCGTCTAATTTTGGCATGTACCAGTCCATCGCTATTACATCCGGTTTTAGTTTGACTACAGCTTCCAGAGCTTCTTCGCCGTTATTTGCAATACCTACAATTCTAAGAATCGGGTCACTGTTTATTGTGTGAATTAATAATTCCTGCATTACTAACGAGTCTTCAACTATCAAAACCTTAATCATACTATCTTTTCAAAATATTTTATAAAATTATTTTTTCTATATTTTTAATTCACTGAGTTATACTGCAAAAACCCAGAGTACTACAGAGTTTAGAGAATATACCTTTTTAATTCATTCTTTAATAAAGTTACTTTAAAATTAATAAGTAAACCAATCTTTTTTTCTGCAAATTTCATGCCTTTATACTTAAGCCAAAACCGGTCAGCCGTTACGTATTCTGCGAGCCAAGGTTCTAATAACTTTTTCAGCTTCAGCAAGTTTCAAATTGTACTCATTTGCGTCTGATTCTTTGACATAACCAAGGCGTATTGCTAATCCAAACTGATAATGCACTTCTCTTAAAAAAGCAAAAGCGATTTCAAGAAATCGAAGATATTCATTTTGACTCTCGTGGGCACACTCTTCAACAACATTCGAAGTAGCTGAATCCGTTGCTCTGCTCATCTGAGTGGTCAATCCATTTATTTCTTCTTTAGGAAATTCTTTCGTCATTCGATAAATTAAGACAGCAACTTCATCGGCAAGTTCAAATCCTCTGAGTTTCGTATAATCCCGCATTTTTTTTCTCTTTCTATCTAATTAACTTCATACTAAAAACCTTTTCACAAAAGCTTTTGTATTACATCTAACAAATTACTTTGGTCAAAGCTGCTTTTAATGATATAAGCATTTGCTCCGACATCAATACCGTGTTCCCGATCTTCACGTGTTTCAAGAGCAGTTACCAACACAACAGGTAACTCACAAAGTTTTTTATCATTTCGAATTTTAGTAGTTAATTCAAAACCGTTCATTCTTGGCATATCTACATCAGATACGATTAAATCAAATTCTCCGATAAGTGCTTTCGTATATCCATCCACACCGTCAACAGCAGTCTCGACAGCATAACCCGCTGTTTCTAAAATATCCTTAATTAAGGCACGCGAAGTAATTGAATCCTCTGTAACCAAAATTCTGTATAATTTCTCGGATGCTTTTACTTCACCTATTGTTACTTTTGTCTTAACTCCTCTTATAGCAGATTCCATTAAATCCGAAACATTTATAACCGGAACAACAGTACCTGAACCGAGAACTGTAGCACCGCTAATATTTCGAACACGGCGTAACTGTTTACCTAAATCTTTTACAAGGATTTGATGTTCGTCAATAATTTCATCAACTTTAAAACCTATTCGTTTATTACTCTGAATAAGAACGATAATTTGGATAAAGTCAGTATTTGACGGTGTATTCTCTTTTTGGGATAAAGAACCTTTGGCTTTATCATTCAATCCGAGGGCATCACTGAGTTTAACAGTTGCAATGATATCTTGATTAAGCATAAACGTCTCTCGATTTTCAACTGTCTTGATATCTTCCTTGTTAATTCTAACGGTACGTTCCACATTTACGGTCGGTATAGCATACAAATACTCCCCTGTACGTACCAGAACTCCTCTGAATGTAGATAAAGTCAATGGTAATATTAAATGAAAAGTTGTTCCAATATTTGCTTGACTTTCAACAGAAACCAAGCCGCCAAGTTTTTCAACTTTCTCCCTTACAATCGCCAGCCCAAGACCACGACCGGAAATGTCGGTAATCATTTGGCTTGTTGATATTCCTGACTGAAATATTAAAGCCAAGGTTTCCTGAGTGTTCGGCTTTTCTAAAGTATCTTTGGAGATTAAACCGGTTTTGATTGCCGATGCAATTACTTTTTCTATATTGATACCTGTACCATCGTCAGAAATACTTATTTCTAAAAAACGACTATCTGTTGACGTAAAATTAATTGAGATAGTACCGAGAGACTTTTTGTTAATTTTAAGGCGTTCTTCCGGTTTTTCAATTCCATGGTCAATACAATTTCTAATTAAATGTATTAACGGGTCTTTGATATCTTCCAAAATTCGTTTGTCAGCTTCAATATCTTTTCCTTGAATAATTATCTCAACTTCTTTACCTTGACTGCGTGCAAGATCACGGACTAATAACGGTAAAACATCAGTTATAGAAGATATAGGAAGCATCAGGATTTTTTTCATTGATTCCAAATGTTCATCAATCATTCTTCCATGTAAACGCTGATCATTTTCAAAGGTATTTGTAACAGTAGTTACTAAGTCTTCTATCTCATTTAATTTTAATTTGTTCCTATCAATTATTTCTTTTAATTTAAGTCCATATTCAGGCATAATGTGTAAATCCAATTTCGATAATTCCGTTTTCCACAATACGATGAAATCACAAATTTTCTTTAGCTCAACTATTCTTTGAGAAGCGGCAATTTTGGATTGAATTAATTGCTCTGCCTGTAAAAAAAGCGGGTCTAATTTTGAAGTGTGAATTCTAACTGTTTCTGATTGTGATAATTTCTCTATTTCAGATTCTTTTGCAGTTGATTCTTTGTTTGACAACAGTGAACTATGTGCTGTTTCTTCAGAAGTGAATCTTTCTGCTTTTGATTTCTTGACTGTACTTTTTGTCGGTTGATCTGATTCTGAAATTGACTGCAACTGTTTTATAAGTTCTTTGTTATCATCAGAAGAAATTAATCCGGTACCGGAAAGGAGTTTTTTAATAGTATCCAATGCTTTGTGAATAATATCAAATTGTTCGGCTGTAAAAGAAATTTGCTCATTTTTATATTTTGCAAATATGCTTTCCAATACCTGGCAAATAGATTCGATATCGTTTCTATTTACTGAACGGGCGGCACCTTTTAAACTATGCGCCTCACGGAAAATAGTTTCAATCAATTCAAATGACTCATTCTTTTCCGGATTCTTCTCTAATTCAATAAGCCCGGAAGAAAGGAATTTAATATGCTCTTGTGCCTCAACCTTAAATATAGCTTGAAGTCGTTTTAAAAACTCATCTTCTTTCTTATCCATTTTTTTTCCGTTTTAAATTTTATATTGTTCAACTATTCGCTTTAGGTTTTGTCCTAACTCGTTCAAGTCTTTTGCCGCTCTTTCAGCCTGCAACATACTTGCCGCATTCTGTGCACTTGCTTGATTGATATTATTCATTGCCAATCCTATCTGATCCATCCCGACAGCTTGCTGTTGACTTGATGCTACTATCTGCGTTGCCGCTTGTACCGATTCATTCACACTTTGTGATAATGACCGGATTGATTCGCCTGTTTGGGTGGATTGCTTCACTCCGTTATCAACCGCTTTACTGCCCTGCTCTGTAGCCATTACTGCAGCACTGGTTGCTT
>JBAYGQ010000341.1:0-4013 GCA_041666585.1 Bacteroidota bacterium | reverse complement strand
GGAGAGTTACCAGCCGCAAAAGTACAGATTGAAATTGACGAGAGCGATTCTGATTTTGTTGAGCAGAAACTCACATGGCTAAAGTTGGATAATCAGGAAATTGTGCTTATAGCACCCGGCTCGATTTGGGCTACAAAACGGTGGTTGCCGGAGCATTTTGCTGTGTTATGCGGTATGCTGAAGAATCGAGGCTTTATACCCGTTCTAACCGGCTCAAAAAGCGATTCCTCTCTTTGTGCTGAGATAGCAGGCATATCGGGAGCGGCAAATTTATGCGGACAGACTACAATACCGCAGACAATTTATCTGATGCAAAAAAGCAGACTGTTAGTTACAAACGACAGCGCCCCTACGCATTTTGCATATCTTGCGGGATGTCCGGCGCTTGTAATATATGGTCCCACATCTCCGAAATTCGGATTCGGTCCCCGCGGAGAAAAAGACAAGATGATTCAGTTAGAAGGCTTGAAGTGCAGTCCCTGCAGAATTCACGGTAGCGACAAATGCCCGATAAAAACATTCGATTGTATGAAAAAGCTTCTGCCGGAGCGGGTTTTTAAGATGTGTATGGAAATGATTGGTTAGTTTATAAAGTTCGTAAAGTTCATAAAGTGAAGAACTAATAATGAAAAATGAAAAATAATTAGTATGTAAAGTTTTTAATCCGTCCAACCTATTAATCCATTTGATTACTTCCTGCTGAGCCTGCAACAGATTTTCTTATGAGTTTAACATCTTTTTTATAGAATATCAAAATATATTTATGAAAATACGTCAAAGATAAAGCGAAGATGCAATTTTGTTTATGAACATTTCGGATATAGAGGTTACTATGAATTTTCTGAAAAATATTTTTAGTTTATTGTTTGTTGTATTGTTTTCAATTTCATCTTTATTTGCTGAAGGTTTGGTAGTTGAATCAAAAAAGGCGACGGAAATTGATATTAGTATAAAAAATAGTAAAAAAGAATATTTTTTAATTGTAATCAGACAAGCTAAAACTGCGGCAGTTGCTCCTAAAAACGGAACTAATTATATTCCGTCAGACAGTATAAAACCGGTTACTACAAATAATACAGGTTTGGATAATAAAGTGATTTACTCGGGTAATGAAAAAATTATAAATGCAACTGCAAAATTTTTACTCCCTTCAAGCAGTTATTCGTTTGATGTTTATAAATACACTTTGAAAAAAGGGAAAGCAGAATACGGAAAGCTTGAAGAAACGAAACCGTGTGCTACCATGGCTTACAAACCGACTGTGGAGGCATCCGGAATAGCATTCTATAAACAAAAAGATTCAAACAAAATTTCACTTTCCTGGAAACGCGGAAACGGTAAATACTGCCTTGTTCTGTGCAGAGAGGGTGCCGAACCGGAGTATCCTAAAGACGGTACAACATTAAAAGCTAATCTGAAATTCGGAGATGCAAACTGTTTAATTCCGGGAACAAATACTTATGTTCTGTTCTCAAGTTTAAATAATCAGTTAACAAGGGTTAATGCTGAAGGTTTCAATACGGGTATTTCTTACTATTTTGCAGTAGTTGAAGCTAACGGACAGGGAGAATCCGTAAGCTATTTACCTCCGGGAAAAGAAAATATGTACAATCCGAGAAGTACTTCTTCAAAATTTTCTCCTCCTAAGGCGCTTCCTGCAACAGAAATCAGTAAAACCGCAGAGAATGTTGATTTCGTATTAAACTGGACTAATGTACCTTTTGCGGTTTCTTACGAACTTGATATATCCGAAAACTTTGATTTTTCCACTCATTTCGATAAATATATACCGTTCAATGTCGGAAATGTAACAAGCTATAAAGTAGTAGGAGGCGTACCAAACGCAGAATATTTTTACCGTGTACGTGCTAACACGAAGTCAGGCACAACAGAATGGTCGAATGTTATGATGATTTCTTTGCAGTAGCATTATCCCAAATTGTTTTTACGTTAGCCGTCATTCCTGTGGAAACTGGAATCCGTCTTCGCTATAAGAGGAGTATAGTGTTCAGGGTCTCAGGAAAAGAGTGAAGAAATGCTGAATTTTGAATTGTTGTCTGAACTTTGATTCCTTTGATTTGCGTGATGATTTTGATTTAAATGTGCGAATCGCTCATTTAAGGATTGAGCGGATTGAAGAGAAAATGAGAAAAAAAGTACCGAGAAGAAAATAACAATTTTAATATAATTAAGCACCTATTATTTTAGGCATAATTGTTTCCTCATCGGCTATATGTTCTAAATTTTTTATAAAAAAAATCCTATAAAAATTTTTATTTTTAATTGTCCATTTACATAAAGCAAAATTGAATATTCTTAATATAACATATAATTTTGGATAAATAACGTATTTTATAATGTGTCTTACAGATGAACCCCTAACTATTTTTGTCGGTTTTTTATTAGAATTTTGTGACATAAAAACACTTTTAAAAAAATTAAACAAATCTAATCATCTAAATAGCATAAATTTTTATTTAAAAACAAGTTATATATTTTTTAAAATTAAAATATAAATTTAGTAAGTTTAAGTTACGTAGATTTTACGTTAACAAAGTATATTATTACTTGCAGTTATTTTAGGACAAAAACATCTTCTATACCCGAAACCCGATACTCTTCTTGCATCAGTGGAAGATGGATTCCGGACAAGCCGGAATGACGTCTCAACTCTTACTTTACAAACTTTATAAACTTTACAAACTTTATGAACTTTATAAACTTATTACTCCACCAGATGGTTCTTCAGGGCGTAGTGGGTTATTTCTGCATTGTTTTTCAAGTTCATTTTTTCGAGAATTCTAAGACGGTAAGTGCTGATTGTATTTGTGCTGAGCGAAAGTTCTTTTGCAATGTCTGATACTGATTTACCGGAGGCAATCATGCACATCACCTGAAATTCTCTATCCGAAAGTGTTTCGTGCAAAGGAGCCTCACCCGATGAATCTAAGTTAGAAGCAAGAAGCTCGGCAAGGAAAGGAGAAATGTATTTTCTGCCGTGCGTAACTTTACGAATGGCATCAATCATTTCTTCGGGGGCGCTTTCTTTATTCAGGTAGCCTGCGGCACCTGCTTTAAGGATTCTGACCGCATACTGTTCTTCCGGAAACACCGTGAAAACAAGTACGGGTAGGTCGGGCTGAATAATTTTCAGTTCTTTCAGAGTATCGAGTCCGTCTTTCCCCGGCATAGAAATGTCAAGAATAACAACATCGTATTTTTTGTTTCGGACTTTATCCAAAAGCTCGTTGCCGGAATTAGCTTCGTCAACAACGCTCAGGTCCTGAGTTTCATCGAAAATCTGTTTTAAACCTTTTCTTACGACTGCGTGGTCGTCTGCGATAATAATTTTAATCATAAACGTTTACCTCTTTCGGTACCGGAATTCTTAAAGTAATAGTAGTGCCCAATCCCTTTTCCCCAAGTATTTCAACAGTTCCACCGAGGAAGTCTGTCCGTTCCTGGATACCGAGCAGACCTAAGGATTTATAATTTTGCATTAAATTCTTGTCAATCCCGATTCCGTTATCGGCAACTTTAAGAACAATTTCATTTTTGTCATGAACAAGACTTACATCAACTCTGGTTGCTTTGGCATGCCGGGCAACATTTGTCAACGCTTCCTGAAATATTCTAAAAATCGCCGTAGCATGCGGGTCATCAAATTTCAATTCTTTAGAATCAATCGAGACTTTACATCTTACAGCAGTTCGTTTCTGGAAGTCTCCCGCCTGCCACTCGATTGCCGCAATCAAACCGAAGTGGTCTAATATAGACGGTCGAAGTTGTGTCGAAATTGTTCTGACCTTTTTAATAGTAGTTTCAATCAACTCGGACATCTCTTTCAGTTTTCTGAGGAAAGGCTCTTCTTTGATTTTCAGTTTCTTTCCTATCCATGCCAAATCAAGCTTGAGAGCAGTTAGTGCGTAGCCGAGTTCGTCGTGAATTTCGAAAGCGATTCGTTTCTTTTCGTCTTCGCGTGCGGTTTGGAGATGCAATGTAAGATTACGAAG
>JBAYGQ010000340.1:0-4023 GCA_041666585.1 Bacteroidota bacterium | reverse complement strand
GTGTATGGTAGCGCCAAGTTTTTTTGCTATAGAAACGGTCCGGTCTACTGATCCCATATCTATAACCACAATCTCGTCTACAAAGGAAAGCGAACGGATAACCCGCTCTATATTAGCTTCCTCATTATATGTATGAATTACGGCTGATATCATTAAAGTTATTGTACTAAAAATCGCCAATTCTACCTATACTGACACGAATCGAAGTTTCATTTTTCTTAAAATAATATTAACGTAAGGTCCAAGCTCCCGATTCATCCAAATTGCTGAGATAGAAAGGTATAAAATTCCATACGCTGAAAGTATTATTACCATAGAAATTATGGATGTTGGCTGAGGAATAATTGAAACAAAAGGTATTATTATAACTAGTGTAGAAAAAAATGGCTTCAGCAAAGGTTTTATTATCGAGTATGCAACAAATCGCTTTAATAATACCAAAGGGATAGCCCCTGTAACTGCGATAAGCGCCGCATTTATCGCAACTCCGTTATAACCGAACAAATGGACAAATAGAGGGACAAAAATCCATGTCATGGATGTCCATAACAGCATAAGAATCAGCGTGTAATTCACTTTTCGGATTGCATTTAAAGCATTTACAACCGGTGTCGAAAAACATGCCCACACACTGGCAAATGAAAATAAGTAAAAAGAAAAAAGCGCAGGTTCCCACTTTAGGTATTTTGGGATTATGTGTATAAGAGGATTAATAAATAAACAACTCAGAGCGGTTACTGGAAATATAAAATAGGCTAAAAAAAACAGAGACTTTTCAATTGCTTTACCAAGCACAATATAGTCATGTTGTAATCGAGAATAGGCTGGAAATGTTACTCGTATCACGCTATCCATTATAAGCCGCAATATAAGTTCTGCCATATTTTTGGCCCAACCAATATAACCAACGTCTCTAAGCGGTAAGATACGGCCCAAAAACAACGTTATTAAATTATCTTTGATAAGTGCAAGTATAGAATTGACTTGCATCGGAATTCCGTATGTCAACAGATGCTTAATAGATTCAAAAGATAATTCGAGCCCGATATTCCAAGGTGAAATTATATATATCGATACCAGTCCTCCAATACCCCGAGCCAACGCTGCCCATGCAAAACTTATAACACCGAAACCTTTAAGCGCCAGAACAATTGCGACCCCATTATATAAAACAGTCTCTAATAATTGGGGAATGATAAGAACCTGAAAGGCTAATTTCCTCTCTAAGAGGAGTGATGGTATCGTTTTTAATGAGGAAAGGAAAAACGATATTAAAAATGCTTGAAATAAAAATAATCCAGAATTATCTAAGTTATACCACTTACCTAATAACGGAGTTAATAATAATCCGATTACCACAAGTGCGCCCACTAATAATTGTTGGACGGTAAAAGCAGATCTGAGTTCTGATAGTGTCGGTTCCTCCTTCTTTTGAATCAACGCGGCAGAAAGACCGACATCAGAAAAGTATCCAAGAAATCCTATAAATGCCGTCGTAATGAAGTAAGTTCCAAAAACATCTGGCGACAGAATTGCGGCGAGGATGAGATTGGACGCTGCGGTAATGATTTGAAGCAAAAATGTCCGTGTAGTCAATGCAAAAACGCCAACAATAATTTTCCCTTTAATTGTTTCATACTCCGAGGAATCCATACCTAATTATATCAGGATTACTGACGAGTTAGGATCTTTATCCTAATATTACCTGTATTCAGCCGCACGAAAAGAATGTAAATAACAGAAGACCTATTTATTTTTGAATCCCTATACCGTATTCAGTTATTACCGACGGATCGTGAAAAATGACTTGCAAAGCATCCTGATCATTTAATGAGAGCTTATTTTCCGACCCTGAAGGAAAATTGAATTTTGTTTTTGATGGATTATCGTATTTCTCGTTTATAGCTTCCATGACTAGCCGCTCAGAGATTTTTGCTCGTTGAGGCGCCCAGTATATATTCTTATTGAATTGTATTGTTGTTGCGGTTAATGTTACCCATACCCCTATTATTAATAGAGTTGAAATTATATTGACCCACCGATATTTCGGTGATGTGGTTATAGAAGTTGCCCCAAAACAGAGAGGTATCAAAATGCCAGCGAGCGACACAGGGAGGTAATAGCTGTAGGTATGATACGGGAATAACAAAACCGGCAATAACCCCACGATAAACCACCATAGACCCAGAAGACAAAGCCGTATATGGTGGTTAGATTTAGATTTTAAAATTGTAATTACAGGAATAATAATCAAACTTATAAACAAAATACTAAGACCGATTGTAAATATCATCACGAATATTCGGAAACCTGATACAAAAACGGGATTAAATGTCATAAACCGAATCATTTGCGCTTTCATTTCCTCCGGCCAGTTAAAAATCCATAAAACATAACTATAGAGATTAACGAGAGTTTGACGGTTAAAACTGATACTGTATATGCTTCCGGCAGATGCGGGGAATAGAACGAATTTTATAAGGATCAATACGCCGTCCCCAATAAAAAAAGGTATTAGCTTACCCAGATTTAAGGTTTTATTGAATAAAAGATAATAAACAACCAATACAAGTGGAACTACAGCAATTATCTCATAGGTAAATAAACCTAATAAAAATGCGATGATTGATAATAAATAATATTTTCGTACCCCAGATTTTGAATAAAGAATAATAAATAAAACGGATAAAAAGAATAATAATGGACCGAGAACAAACGGGAAGGTTGAAAACCAGTACATAGGAATATAATGTGTTGCGGAAGTAGCATAGAGAAAAGCAGCGAGAATTGAACCAAGTTGGTTTTTGGTTAATTGATACGACATTATAAACACCACACTCGAACTCACCATAATTATTACATAGGTAAGAATACGGTATGGTAACGGATTAAAGCCAAATATATTACCCATAACAAAAAAGGGTATCTGCATTCCTAAAGGACGATAATAAATTACATCCGTACGGGGTTTAAAGAAAGTGATTATTCCTTCAACCGTGCTAACTGAACTTATTTTAAACGTAAACCAGTCATCTTGGAAAAAATATGATGTGAATGAATCCCGATATAACCACCCAACTACGAAAAAAGCGATAATTAATGCAACAATCAATATCGATTTGTTTGGTTTATACATATAAAGACATTCGCTAATTAGCCTAGTATAGTTATACCAATCTTACTCCTGTCAGCCAACAGGTAAAATGAATAAAATGGGTATATATTCAAAAAATCAGGCTCAAACCTGAATTTTTATTGTATAGAAACAATACGAAATTAATGGATTTTATCTGCTAAAACAGATACAATACGGACTTATCAAATGCCAAAATCTTCCTTCCAGTTTACTATTACGGCTTCTGATCCGCAATCAAACGCTCGTACCGGTCTAATCCAAACGACACATGGAACGATTCGCACACCTGGATTTGTAGCAGTGGGAACCGCCGCTACAGTAAAGTCTCTAACACCAGAAGAAATTAAATCTGCAGACATCGATGTTTTTTTCGTTAATACTTATCATATGCTTTTTCGACCCGGTACGAAAATAGTCAAAAAAGCCGGTGGCTTACATCGGTTTATGAATTGGACGGGACCGATTATGACAGATTCCGGAGGCTTCCAAGCATTTAGTCTAGGTGATCACGGTCCCAGACAAAATTTAACACATCCAGATAACCTAGTAAAAATCACCGACAACGGCATAAGATTTAAATCGGTATGGGATGGTTCAACCATGCAACTTGGACCCCGCGAGTCTATTAGAGCTCAACAAGATCTAGGCTCCGATATTATGATGGCTTTTGATGAATGTACGTTTTACCCTGTCACGAAAGACTATGCAAAAAAGGCAATGGAAAGAACTCACCGGTGGGCATTATTATGTCTTGATGAAAATCGTAAGAAAAAGTCATTCCAATCGATTTACGGCATAGTTCAAGGGTCAGTTTTTAAAGACTTGAGAGTAGCATCTGCGCATTTTATGGCAAATCAGCCTTTCGAAGGTTATGCAATCGGTAGTGT
>JBAYGQ010000339.1:0-4025 GCA_041666585.1 Bacteroidota bacterium | reverse complement strand
AATAACTACGAACCTTCATATCTTCGGCAAGTTTTACAGCCATGTTCGCTTCATCGAACCAATTCGCATCCCACTGCCTTATTATGCCTAAGCGAAGCCCGATTGGATTTGTTTTCTGTCCCAAGTTTAAAACTCCTGTTAGTCTTGAGTTGATACAACAATTGTCAAATGATTTGACCTTTTTCTTACTCTATATGCTCTGCCCATAGGAGCAGGTCTGATTCTTTTCATCATCGGACCGCAGTCCACGTATGCTCTTTTTACTATGACTTCCTCATTATTCAATGATTTACCGTCCTGAGCATTCGATAAGTTCGACAATGCCGAACGCAACACCATTTCAATATCGCGTGATGCAAGCTTAGTCGAGAATTTTAGTAAAGCCATCGCTTCTGCGGCGTTTTTGCCTCTTATCAGGTCCACTACAAGACGCATTTTACGCGGCGATGAACGTATGAATTTTTTTAATGCCTTAGCTTCCATTGTCAGGTTTCTCCACTCTTATTTCTTTGCTGTTTTCAGATCTTTACGGTGACCGGAATGGCCCCTGTACACTCTTGTCGGTGAAAATTCACCTAATTTATGCCCTACCATGTTTTCTGTTACATAAACCGGGATAAACTTATTCCCGTTATGCACTGCTACTGTATGCCCGACGAATTCCGGAGTAATCGTCGAAGTGCGTGACCAGGTTTTTACTACCTTTTTCTGGTTAGTCTGGTTCAGCACATCAATCTTGCGTTGCAGTTTATAAAAAACGAAGAACCCTTTTTTAATTGAACGAGCCATAAATTCAGCCTATTATTTTTTCTTTCTTGAACGAACTATATATTTATTAGATTGATTACGTTTTTTTCTTGTATTCAGACCCTTTGCATATTTTCCCCAGGGTGACTCGGGATGCTGACGTCCGCCTCCTGATTTTGAAGCACCTTCACCACCGCCCATCGGGTGATCTATCGGGTTCATTGCCATTCCGCGTGATTGCGGGCGAATGCCCAGCCAACGTTTTCTGCCGGCTTTTCCCCAAACTATGTTTTCATGCTCTCCGTTGCTGACAATACCTAAAGTAGCCATGCAATTCGAGGGTAACTGGCGAATTTCACCTGAAGGCAACTTAACTTGAGCAAGCTTAACGTCAACGGCAACAACCTGTGCCGACATTCCTGCGCTACGAACCAATTGTCCGCCTTTACCCGGTTTCATTTCTACATTATGAATAAACAAACCTACCGGTATTTTTGATAAGGGTAAGGTGTTACCGTCTTTAAATTCCGCATTTACCGAAGTTACAATCGAATCGCCCACTTTTAACTTATCGGGAGCCAGAATATATCTTTTCTCGCCGTCAGTATATTCAACCAATGCAATTCTTGCAGAGCGGTTCGGGTCGTATTCAATAGTCAGAACATTTGCGGGCATATCAAGTTTTTCTCTTCTGAAATCAATAATTCTGAATCTGCGTTTATGTCCGCCACCACGATGACGCGAGGTTATTCTGCCCGTATTATTTCTTCCGCCTGATTTCTTCAGCGAGATGGTCAGCGGTTTATAAGGCTTATCGGTTGTCAGTTCCTCAAATGTATTCAAGGAATAGAATCTCGTGCCTGGAGTTATCGGTTTTAAATTTCTTATACCCATCTTAGATCATTTATTTATTAATTAATATTATTCACTACTTTCGGGTGAACCGGAAACTATATCTATTGACTGTCCCTTTAGCAAAGTAACATAAGCTTTTTTCTTAGTTCTCAGTTTTCCTTCCTGAACTCCGCGTCTTGTCATCCTTCTTTTAACTTTGCCTTTAGTTTTCACAGTTCTGATGGTTTGTACTTTAACTTCGAACAAATCCTGAATAGCCTTGCGTATTTCAATTTTATTTGCAGTCGGGTTTACCTCGAAAACATATTGTTTCGGATCGTGTTCACCCAACTTCATAGCTTTTTCTGTAATTACCGGACGCTTTATAATATCTGCCATGTTCGTTACCTAAGGATATTAATTTTTTAAAGAATTTTCAATTAACTCAACAGCGCCCTGCAGAAGTAAAATCTTCTTATGGCTTAGAATATGATACGTTGAAATCTTGTCTGCCGGATAAATAGATACATTCGCAATGTTGCGGGTTGATAAATAAATATTATCATCGAAATTCGGCAGAAGAATTAAAATTTTAGTACTGTCAAGATTTAGATTTTTTAGAATTTCTGTCATTTGCTTGGTTTTGATTGCATCAAATTTAAAATCTTCGACTACAAACAGATTGTTTTCTCCACATTTGAGAGACAATGCTGATTTTTTTGCAAGTTGCTTCAATTTTTTAGGCAATTTCATTGTGTAATCTCTCGGAATCGGACCGTGGATAGTACCGCCGCCAACCCAAATGGGAGAACGTGTAGAACCTGCACGGGCTGTTCCTCTGCCTTTTTGTCGCCAGGGTTTTTTACCGCCGCCTGATACTTCGGAACGAGCTTTTACTTTTGCCGTACCTTGTCTCTGGTTGGCAAGATAAGCCACAACAGCCATGTGCATGGCATGTTCATTCGGCTTAACACCAAACACTTCGTCATTTAATTCTATTTTTCCGGCTTGACTGCCGTCCTTTTTTAACAAATCAATCTGCATTTTTATTTCCTAAAGCTAACGATTTCTAATAAAGTTTCCTTTGGACCGGGAACGTTTCCCTTAATCAACAGAAGGTTTTGTTCGGGAATTACATCAACAATTTCTAAGTTTCTGATGCTTATTCTTTTGCCGCCCATGCGTCCCGCCATTTTCAAACCTTTAAATACTCTGGACGGATAAGAAGACGAGCCGATTGAACCCGGATGCCTCTGTCTGTCTGACTGTCCGTGTGTTGACATACCGACACCGCCGAAATGATGCCTTTTAACTACTCCCTGAAATCCCTTGCCTTTGCCTGTTCCGGAGATTTTAACTTTATCGCCGATAACAAACTGGTCAACTTTAAACTCTTCGCCGATCTGAACTTCTTTAGCTAAATCTCTGAATTCTTTCAGATGGCGTAAAGCTGTTTTCAGTCCGGCTTTCTGGAAGTGACCTTTAGAAGGTTTATTTGCTTTTCTGTCGGGAATCTCCTCGAATCCGATTTGAACTGCAGAGTATCCGTCATTTTCGAGTGTTTTAATCTGAACCACAGGACAAGGTCCCGCAAGAACGACTGTACAGGGAATATGAACTCCTGCCGGAGTGTAAAGGCTTGTCATGCCTAGCTTTTTTCCTAATATAATTTTGTTCATGCTCATATCCTCCTTACACCTTAACCTCTACATCGACACCGGCGGGTAATTCCAACCGCATCAATGAATCAATGGTCTTCTGAGTAGAGCTGAAAATATCAATCAATCTCTTATGAATTCTTACTTCAAATTGTTCGCGGGATTTTTTATCCACGTGCGGCGAGCGGTTGACCGTATATACCGAGCGTCTGGTTGGCAGGGGAATCGGTCCCGATACCACTGCGCCGGTTTGCTTCACCGTCCGAACAATTCTTTCACTTGATTTATCAATCAAGTTGTGGTCGTATGATTTTAGTTTAATTCGAATTCTTTGCGATGACACTTTTATTTCTCCATTTATTTATTTTTCGTAAGGGTCATTAACAGCCTTCGCCGACCCTTATTCTGTGACATTTCTTATTCAATAATTTTTGTTACAACGCCTGCGCCTACTGTACGTCCGCCTTCGCGAATAGCAAACTTCAATCCCAATTCCATAGCAACCGGTGTAATCAATTCGATTATAAGGTTGTCAAGGTTGTCGCCGGGCATAACCATTTCAACGCCTTCCGGTAAGTTTAAGATACCGGTAACGTCTGTTGTTCTTAAATAGAACTGCGGTCTGTAACCCGAGAAAAACGGTGTATGACGTCCGCCTTCTTCTTTCTTTAATACGTAAACCTGGGCATTGAATTTGTGGTGAGGTGTAATTGAGCCGGGTTTGGATATAACCATACCGCGTTCCAATTCGTTTTTATCAACACCGCGAAGCAACAAACCTACGTT
>JBAYGQ010000338.1:0-4042 GCA_041666585.1 Bacteroidota bacterium | reverse complement strand
TCCCTCTCTGAAAAAAATCCGGTTATTGCTACAGGAACAACATCAATCAGAACTTTAGAATCATTATATTTGTTAGGTGCAAAACTAATTTTAAAAGAAACAGAAAATTTATCTAATTTTGAGATTGAACAATGGTTCCCGTATAAAAAAAGAAATGAGTGTTCTGCTTTAGAAGCATTTGAAGCAATTCTTAATAATATGGAAAAAAATAAAATTAATTCTCTTTACGGGAAGACTTCAATTATCATTGTTCCCGGTTATGAATTTAAAATTTGTTCCGGATTGATAACAAATTTTCATCTTCCCGGAACAACATTGATTTTATTAGTTGCGGCTTTTCTGGGTGATGATTTATGGCGAAAATCTTATGAATCAGCCTTAGATAACAATTATCGTTTTCTGAGTTACGGAGATGCAACTTTATGTTTAGCATTAGGAGAAAAAAAATAAAGTGAAACGTTTTTTCAAAATTATCGGATTATTGATAGCAGGTTTTTTTATTTTTTCTCTGTCATCGGTTTTGATTTTTAAATTTGTCCCAATCCCTGTTACTCCTGTAATGGTTATTCGAGTATTCGAAGCTCAGTTTGAAGGTAGGTTTATCGGTATTAATAAGCAATGGCGTTCTTATGACAACATTTCTCCTAATTTTTTCCGAGCTGTTATTTCAGGTGAAGACGGACGTTTTATGAGTCATGAGGGTATTGACTGGAAAGCTGTTGATGTTGCTAAACGATATAATGAAATCCATAAAGGAAAGAAAAAAAGGGGAGCAAGCACTATCACGATGCAAACCTCAAAAAATGCTTTTCTGTGGCACGGAAGAAACTATGTTCGTAAAGCTATTGAAGTTTATTATACCTATTTAATTGAGTTTATCTGGGGTAAAAAAAGAATTCTTGAGGTCTATGCGAATATCGTCGAGTTCGGTGACGGTATTTACGGAGTAGAGGAGGCTTCGCAAACTTTTTTTAATAAATCTGCAAAAGAATTGAACAAAAGGGAAGCCTCACTTTTAGCCGCAGTTTTGCCTAATCCAAGGTTATGGTGTCCTGCACGTCCTACAAGGTATTTAGAGAAAAGAGTAGATTTTATTATGGGTAGAATGGGTTCAATCGGTCTTCCAAAATAATTATTTTAACTATGAAAGACAAGCAAACGCCTTTAATGAGACAATACTATCAGGTTAAAAATAAATATCCTGATACTATCCTTCTTTTCAGAATGGGTGACTTCTTTGAGACCTTCGAAGAAGATGCGGTTACTACATCAAAAGTTTGCGGAATAACGCTTACCAAAAGAAATAATGGCGGTGGTGGAGAAACTCCGCTCGCAGGATTTCCTCATCATCAACTTGATGCCTATCTTCCAAAATTAGTTCGTGCAGGTTATCGTGTTGCTGTTTGCGAACAATTAGAAGATCCTAAACAGGCACGCGGAATTGTCAGAAGGGGTGTTGTAGAAGTTGTTACTCCCGGTGTGGCACTCTATGATAAACTTCTTGATACCAAGAAAAATAATTATGTTGCCGCTTTATTTTTAAACTATGAAAAGAAACAGCAGACTTTCGGTTTAGCTTGTGCCGATATTTCAACAGGTGATTTTTTTACATGCGAATTTTCTGCTGAAAGACTTTCTCAAATATTAGATAATCTTATTCCCGCAGAAGTATTAATTTCAAAAGCACAGAAAAATGAGATTACAGAACTTTTAACACGACTCTCTTTAAAACCTGTAATAACAAAATTAGAGCCCTGGATTTTCGATAAAGAGTTCGGCAGGGAAGCATTGCTCGGACATTTCAAAACTCAGAATTTGAAAGGTTTCGGCATTGATGATTTAAATTCAGGTATTGCTTCTGCAGGTGCTATTCTTTATTATATGAAGGAAACACAAAACGGTCAGCTTCAGCATATAACAAGAATCGCACTATTTAATCCTGATGAATTTATGACCCTGGATTATGCTACTCGCAGAAATCTTGAAATAACTTATTCGTATTCTGATGCAAGTATTGACGGAACTTTGATTTCTATACTAGATAAAACTTGCTCTCCTATGGGTGGTCGTTTGTTTAAGCAATGGATTACACGTCCGCTTTTAAAACTTGAACAAATAAATAAAAGATTAGATTGTGTTCGGTCTTTGTTTGATTCTGATTCTGCCAGAAAAGAACTTACAGCAATTCTTTCTTCTATCGGAGATTTAGAAAGACTCATTTCAAAAATCTGCACCGGTCGTGCTAATCCGCGTGATCTAATCGCATTGAAAGTCAGCTTAAAATTAATACCCGAAATAAAAGCAGTTTTAAAATCACTTAAATCTGACAACTTATCTGAGTTAGAGCAGAGTCTGATTTTATTAGAAAACGTTGTCGAATTGATTGAGACCGCTCTTGTAGAGACTCCGACTGTTCAACTCGGTACTGGTGCAGTATTTAAAAATGGTTTTAATTCTGAACTTGACAGCTATGTTGATGCAAAATTTTCCGGCAAAAAATGGCTCAGTGAATATCAGGAACGGGAAAGAGTTGCTCACGGAATCAATACACTGAAAGTTGGTTTTACTTCTGTTTTCGGATATTACATTGAAATATCAAAAGCACAGAATAAAAAAGCACCGGAAAATTATCAGCGCAAACAAACTCTCACAAATGCTGAACGATACACTACTCCGGAACTGAAAGAATTCGAAGAAAAAATATTTAATGCAGAAGATAAAATCCTCTCAATAGAGCAGGAATTATTTGCTGATTTAAGAACACACATTTCTGACTTTACAAAAGAAATTCAGCATAATGCGAAAATTATTTCTGTTATTGATTGCCTCTGCTCTTTTGCCGAGGTGTCTAAAATAAACAATTATACTGAACCGAAAATAGATAATTCTGATATTATCGAAATTGTAGGAGGAAGGCATCCTGTTGTTGAGAGAATGCTTCAGATAGGAGAGAACTACACTCCTAATTCTACTGTTCTGAATCCTGAAAATAATTTAATTCATATTATAACCGGACCAAATATGGCGGGAAAATCCTGCTATCTGAGACAAGTCGGTTTAATTGTATTATTAGGTCAGATAGGATGTTTCGTACCTGCTGAATCTGCTACTTTCGGTCTTGTTGACAGAATTTTCACACGAGTCGGAGCGCAGGACAACATAACATCAGGTGAAAGTACTTTTCTTGTGGAGATGCAGGAAGCCGCAAATATTATTAATAATGCCACATACAAAAGTCTGATATTACTTGATGAAGTAGGACGCGGTACCGCAACCTTCGACGGCATCTCGCTTGCATGGGCAATCACAGAGTATATCCACAATATTTTAAAATCTAAAACTCTTTTTGCTACTCATTACCATGAATTAAACGAACTCGCAGAAAGATATCCGAATATCGCAAATTACAAAGTCGAAGTAATTGAAGCGGGGGAGAACATCATTTTTTCGCATAAAGTAAAACCCGGAGCTACAGACCATTCATTCGGTATTCATGTCGCTCAGATGGCGGGAATGCCTAACGAACTCATAAGCCGTGCTTATGATATTATGAAAAACTTTGAATCAGCAGATACAAATGAAATAAATAAATCCAAAAAACCGGATGTAAAATCATTAGATACCATTTCATCACGAAGAACTCATGAACAACTTTCAATTTTTGAAATTAAAGATGATGTGATAAGAGAACAGTTACTTAAGCTTGATATTAATAAATTAACACCGATAGATGCACTTAAGATTTTATCGGATATGCAAAAAAATGCAAAGAAACATTAACCTAAATTATTGGAGACACAATGCGAACTCTCGGTATCAATTCAAATTTTCTTTCAATCGAAAAAAAATATTCTGATTTCGATAATTCGAAAATTGCAATTTTGTCTGCTCCCTATGAGAAAACTACAAGCTACGGTAAAGGCACTTCTAAAGGACCTAAAGAAATTTTGAAGGCAAGTGCTTTTGTTGAATTTTATGATGATGAATTCGACAGAGAATTATGCAACGAAATTGGTATTACTTCAATATATCCTTTAAATTT
>JBAYGQ010000337.1:0-4063 GCA_041666585.1 Bacteroidota bacterium | reverse complement strand
TTTCTCCTAACTCAATTATTTTTTGATTCAGTTTTTCTTTGTCCTCATCAGTTTCGGCTTTTGATAATTTTAATGAAACTTCTGAAATCTTACTACTAAATTCACTCATTAATAATCTCATTTCCATTTTACCATACAAAGAGTAGTATTGTTTCAAAACGTCAAAAATCTTTTCTTTTGAAGTTTTAAACTCATAACTAACTACTTGAACTCTTTGAATGTCAGTAAACTGATTTTGTAAATAGATAAGGTCGTCATTCAGTTTGTCAGTTTCTCTAATAATTTCAATTTCAGCCTTTTTAACTGGGTCTGTAATCAAAGCATATTTTAACTTATCAGGGTCGAAATCCTTTAAGTCTAATTGCGATTTAATGCCCTCTATGTCCCAAATTTCCTTTATCCTTGCTGTTTTTTCACCAAGATATTGAAACATTATAACATCGGATGAATTTTCACACATAGGATAAACAACTCTTACATTAGCAAATCTATTTCCCTGTCTGTGAATACGACCACTAACCTGTGCTGCATCGGTTGGATTCCAGTCAAAATAACAATTGTATAAAACAGTTGAGTTTTCCTGTAAATCTATACCTACTTCAATTGCTTTACTACCAATCAGAATCTTTATATCTCCACGTAAAAAGCCTGTTTTAACACGTTCTTTGGCGGATTTACTCATTCCACCGATAACCATTGCAACCTCTTCCTTTTTAAATCCAATACCAAATTCAGGATTGGTTAAATATTCTGCTATTTTTGGAAAGAATGCTACTCCTGCGTTCATGTAAATAACCTGACCAGACATTTTAGTTTTTGTCTTTTCATGCCATTTTTTAACAGAATTAATACACTCGCAAACATATGTTAACTTAGGACTTGTTTCGATATATTCCTGTGCTGTTGGAATAATGCCTGTTGAACGTCTGCATTTATATAAATATGGACTTAATGCTATTTGTCGCATCATAGATAATGATTGCAATAAACGAACTCCTTCTTGGTCTGTTTCATTCAAATCATCCATTTTAAATTTTTGAGCCTGTTTTTTGCCTTCGTTTTCATCTAAATATGCTTGACGTTCATCTTCTGACATATTTTCGATGGTTTCCTTTTCTGCTAATTCATTTTGCTCTTGTTCTTCATTATAAGCAGACATACACATTTCGGCTAAAGACGTATCTCCTTTGATATATGTCTCAACATCTTTCATGTATTGCTGTTGCTCAATCGTCATTTTAAAACTTGTTTTTACTCCAATTTCATTTGATGGTAAAACAATTTTATTTGGTCTTACAACATTAGCTTCTTCACCAGTTTTATAATTTATCATTGAACGTATTAATGTTCGCAATTGTGGTAAATTATTAAATCCGGTTAATACAACCTCTTTAGAAACGCTATTGTCGGCATTAACTTTAATATCATAGTTAATCTGCATAAATGTATCAAAGAAATCTTTTAATCCGTCTAATTTATTCCTTACAAGTTCATAATGATTAAATAATGAAAGCATAGAATAAACCTCTAATGGACTATTGGTAAATGGTGTTGCTGATAATCCTATTACATTTCTGTTTCTATTATTTTGTTGAATGTACTGAGCTAAAATATAAGCAGTCAAAGCCCTGCTTGATGGTTGCCCTGAACTTAAATCATAATATGACTTTTCCCTTGATTCTTTCTTTTTACTGCCTGCGTATGGATTATCCTCATCGTCATTTTCCTTAATCGAACCTTTTACGCTTGTAAATACTTTTTTGCAAAAATGTGCCTCATCAATTACAAGCATGTCAATAGCCAAATCCTCAATATTTACCTTTGCAGAACTAACTTGTGAAGCAACTCTCTCTACTAATTTTTCATATAGTTTTGCTGCCTCTTTTTCATCTTCCTGATAAATGTCGCCCTGAGAAATTATTTCATAAATACGCTCAACTACTTCATCATAATCATTCAATCCTAAGTTTTTCAATCCCTCGTATGTAATCAAAGTTATAGTACCTTTTGGCACTTCTTTTATTGTACCGAATGAGTAAATGTAATACTGCCATGTGTTTTTAATGAATCTGCTTAAATCTCTTAAAAACTTTTCTTTTGGCGTAATAAGTTCGGACTGTTTTTTAACAGTTTTATAGAATTTGCGTTTTATTAATTCGGCTTTTTTATAATGCTCAATTGATTGTTTTGTTAGTTCTATTGGTTGACCACTCTCATCATATTTTGGATATTCTGCTTTTATGTACTCGTCATTTACAATGTCGTAACTCTCTTTTGTGCTATTGTATAACTCTTTAGCTGAATCCGCAAACTCATAATAATTGCTATCAAAAAGTTTTGGATTAACTTTTTCTACCTTAATGGATTCGTCAATAAAAGCAAGTATCTTAACTAAGTTGTCAATCTTTTTTTGCTCCTCTTTGGTGTAGTCTTTTATTGCTTTTACGTAATCAACACCAAGATTGTAGAGTGAACGGATTGCCGGATAATGTTCTAACATTCCGTAACTCTTTTTGCCAGTTTCCTTATTAACTACATTCTTAATAGAACCGTACCATTGGTCATAGGTATTGTTCGGAACAATGATTAATGGATAGTTTGAGCGACCGTTTTCTATTGAATTTGCAATAGCAGCAACCGAGCAGTAGCTCTTACCGACACCCACATCGTAGGCTATTATACCACAGCCACTTACATTACTAAATGCAACACCTTCTCTTTGTGCATCACTTAATCTGAAAGGTGATTTATTCTTAATCCATTTTGAGCAGGTAAACCCGACAGGGATTTTTGAATAATTACAAATAACCAATCCGTTATATTTATCATTCCAAAGCCCCTCAATAACAGTTCTGTCTTCCGGCATCAATTGTTCTGAAAGGAATTTATTAAACAGCCTATCGCCTTCTTCTTTGGCTCTTTGTTTAAGATTTATAGCAAGTTTTTCCTCTCTCTCTATTTCTTCTTTTGATAAACGTTTTTTATCAATCCTGTATTCCTTATTCGATAAGTAATATTTTTGAATATTTTGTTTTGTGGATTTCTTAAACTCCTCACTTGGGCAAAAATCATTTAACCACGTAACAAACCACTCTGAAATAGATTTAGTATTTGGGCTTTCATCAGAAACGGCTAATATGCCTTTAATTTTAGCCTTAACAGCTAATTCAGCATGAGGCAAAAGAATGATTCTATTTTCGTCATTCTCAGACATTCCTATTCTTTTAGCTTGTGGCTTATTGCTATTGAGTAACTGTAATTGTTTTTTGTAATGTTCTTCGCCGTAAATATCAATGATTTTGTTTTTATCAAAACTCTTTAACTGAATAAGTTTTGAATTAATATTTCCAGACAGATATACGTATTTATATTCATAATTACCATTGATGTAAAACAAATAACCGTCTTTTATTAACTGGTCTTTTGTAAACTCAAATTCTTTGATGTATTTGGAGTATGGAAGTTCCGGCTGTGAATATAAATATGCTTCAAGTTCTTCTCTACTAATGCCATTATTGTACTTCTTAACAATATCCTGAAATGAATCAGTATCAAAAGTAGTGCTTATGTCAGCAGGTTCATTAACTCTTTTATGAATTATTGTGTCCTGTGCTTTATCAATAACACTATCAATTAATTCACCAATATTTTGTTCAGAAAATGACTGATTTGAAAATGATTTAAAAACCTTTTCAATTGCAGGAACGCTGATATTTTCAATATCTTTAGTAGTTCCTTTAACTATTATAGATGTTCCGTACTGACCGCCGATTGATTGCTCGCCTAAAACTTTTTCAGGATTTGCTTTAAAATAGTTGTCTGCTATAAATGGGTTATTTGAGTTCATAATTTGTGTTTTTATTTGTCCGCCGTATTCGTATATTATATTTGGGTTATTGCTGTCGAAAGTTCCTATGTTTCCAATTGCTGATTTAATTTGTCTATTATCAAATACAACATATTCTTTTCCAAAAACTTGTGTATTTTTCATAAAAATATTTGAATAAGGGTCGCCTGATTGATTTATTATATCAATTATTGCTCCATCATAAATTTCATTATT
>JBAYGQ010000336.1:0-4067 GCA_041666585.1 Bacteroidota bacterium | reverse complement strand
CGCCAAACTTTTTCACTTATTCTTTTACATCAATTGACTTAAAATATTTAATTGAACTATCATCATTAAATATTACGACATAAATCATTCCTCTATAGTAACCCTGAGGTGGGAATATTCTATCCATCATTATGTAAAAAATTTTTTCTTTTATAATGTCGTATACAATTTTGCAATATATGTTACCCTTTTCTTTGCCATATATACACCTACTTTCGATAAAAACTGGTTTGTATTCTCTTTCTCTATTTTCATCAAATTTTTTTAACCAATCATATCGTTTCATTTTCGTATTAATATTCATGCTTATTTCATTTGAATCTGCCAAAAACTTGATTATGGTTGAATCCCTATGAAAAAGTAAGAAGCTTCCGCAAGAACTACTTGTATCTATAACAAAACTTAATGCATTAAATTTACCTTCACAAAGTGTTTCTGCAGTTAAAGAATCACTTTGTATTAACTCTAAAATTTTTGTAAATCTTTCATAGATAATTTCATTGTTAGAATCTTTAAAAGAAGAACAGAAAAATAAAAGAAAAACAGTGATAAATATTAATTTTGTTTTCATATTTTTATGGATTAATTTTAGGCAAATCGTTATTGTTTATTAATGTGTTTATATCTTTTTGATTTGGCATATCCTGCTTTTTATAACTACCTATTCCACTTTGTGCATCGTCATTATCAAAAAAGAAGGTATGAAATATTTCGTGAATTCTATTGCGCAAATTATCTTGAAATTTATTCATAATTATACTATTATTTTCTGTTGTAACTCCACCTTTATTAAGTGTTTGAAAAGATGATTGTCCAGGTTGAGTTCTATATGATTCTTTTAGCAAACCTGATGCATTTGAAGCATCATATGGGCTTGCTTTTGTAAAATTATTTTCAATACTTTTACCATTTATTTCACTTTGCATACTAAAATTACTTTCATCTTTTTGTACAAATTGAAGGTTGAATTTCACATCTTTTCCAGAGTAATCTCCTTCGGTTACTTTATAATTTTGACCATTTAAATATCCATTAATCTCTTGAGACATAGCATGTATCTCACTTTGAGAATAGTTATCAACAATATAAGTAGCAGTAACAGTTATTGTATTATTCTGTACAACAGCTACTGCATCCTTCCCATTATTATCCTTTGCAATTATAGGGTTATTAAAACAATACACATACGGGCTCCAGTTGTAATACTTTTCAAAGAGCGGGTCTATGCTTGTAAATCTGCCTGTTTCGTCGCTGAATTTTCTCACTCCGAAATCTCCCAGTTCGCTTTCCTTGTCGTTTTCCTTGCCGATAAAAGTATTGCGTGTTTTCTTACCAACCTGAGCCAGCACTCTGCCAAACGGCTCGATGTCTGTGTAATTGTCAGAACTATGATTTGTGTGATTCATTTGATTTTTATGAACTACATCTTTTAAAAGCAGAATATAAACAAAATAATTGCAGAAATCAAAAATACTTTATTCTTAATTTTTAATTATTAATTCTTAATTAATTAAAGTTTTGTCTGCCAGCTTATTGCCGCTCCCGCTGAATAGTCCTTTGTAAGCTGTCTGCCGAAATAGTATTTATATACAGGGAAATCGTACATTATGGAAAAGCTGAAACCGCTGAACGAGTAGCCTATCTGCGGAGATAAAATGATTGTGTTATTGCCGGAGTCGGGGATATAGTCTCCGTACCGCTTATCTCTTGTTCTTGTGTCGCCGCGAATTTCAAGAACTCCTGCAAGATTATCGATTATTGATTTTGTTATAAACAAAGAATTTACTGCACTGTAACCGTATTGATATTCATCCTTATTTTCAAAATTATTTTCCAAGCGGTTAGCGAGAATCAAGTGCAATCCTATATCTTTAAAACCCTTGTGCAGAAAAGACTGAACTATAAATCCGTAAGCTCCGGTAGAAGGCTGAATCGCAGCAGGAAGAAGGTCAGTGCCTGTACTAAAAGGTATCTTTCCGCCCGCACCGATAGTCCATTCCAACTCTTTTGAACGCAGAGATATAATATTATACTTTAAATTTAAAGAAATATGCGAAAAACCTGAACTCTCGAATTTGAAATAATAATAATCCTGTGTTTTATCGGGATAGCTGTACAATTCAGCCTCTGCAGTCAAATCCTCATTAATACCGTAACCAAAATTAAATCCGAGAAAAGATGTACTGAATTCTTTCAGTACACCCTGATTTGTTTTAGAATCATTTGCGTAGTAGTCATTTCCATAAGAATAAACATAAAAAGCCGATGCCCTAAAATTTCCTTTTTTAAGAACTCCGATGTTACCGCTTCCCGTTACGTGCATTAATCCGCCGACAGCATTGCCTCCCGAACAGGGACACTGTGCATTTACAATTACAGATGAAAATAAAATATAAATAAATATTAGTACCGAACAAAATTTATACTTCACTTTACAACCCTTATTTACTGCAAATTTTAAGAAGGTCGTCAAGCCAGTTCGTTGGTGGAAATTCCACAGAGCCGATGACTCGGTTATCAGAAAGAACAAACACAACAGGTGTATTCTTAATATTAAACTTTTTATAGTAGCCGGAAGGTTCTTCAAGGTCGTCATCCAAACCGAAGAGCCTGTAACCGCTCTGAGGGATGCCTGCTTTCTCAAAAACGGCAATTATCCTTGGTAAATTCTCTTTGCACTCGCTGCAAAAAGATGATGCGAATATCACATAATTTATTTCTTTATTCTGCGTTTCAGCCAATAATTGTTTCAGTTTAAGAGAATCGAAATTATAAAAAGAACTTGGCGGTGAATTCCATTTAGTAGCCGCAACCCAGTCTCCCCATTTATACTCCCCGACTATAGGTCTCTCCTTTAATGAAGCACAGGATAAAAGAATAAATACTAACAATAATAACGGTATTATTTTCATTTTTTTCTCTTTAATTAATTAAACTTTTACGCTATCATTCCCGCGAAAGCGGGAATCCATCTTCTTTATCAGTTGTTTGTTGTTGAACAGACTGTGGCGTCCGTTCTACCTAATATAACTGTCACCCTGAACTTGTTTCAGGGTCTTCCTAAAATTTCTTACACCTACTTTCTCTCTTCTAAAACCGGGCGTCCGTTCTACCTTTTATTTATCAAGTCGTTCCCTTCGACAAGCTCAGGGAACTGTAATGGTCGTTGAGCTTACCGAAACGACCTATATAATATTATTTTCGTAAAGTTCCGTAAATTTTTCTTTAATCTCATCCCTTATTTTTCTATAGAATTCGAGTTTTTCTTCTTCTGTACCTGCCGCTTCAGCGGGGTCTTCGAAACCGATATGCAGTCTGTTCTTAACCTTTCCTGTAAACACCGGACAACTTTCTTTAGCTCCGTCGCAAACTGTAATTACATAATCAAATTCATCATTCAGAAACCTGTTGACAGATTTCGGTTCGTTTCCGCTTATGTCAATTCCGACCTCATTCATAACCTCAATAGTTCGCTTATTGACTTTATCTGCTGGCTTTGTACCGGCAGAAAAAACATCAAGCGTTCCGTCAAATGATTTCAGAAAAGCTTCCGCCATCTGACTTCTACAGGAGTTTCCGGTACATAGTATTAGAATTTTCATAATTATTTTAAATCTCGTTCCCAAGCTCCCGATTGGGAACATTCTTCTATTTCTCTTGTTCCAATGCTCTGCGTTGGAACATTAAATCTCGTTCCCAAGCTCCCGATTGGGAACACTCTTCTATTTTCTATTTCTACTTTCTCTCTTCTAAAACCGGGGTGGTTCCTTTATTTCAACACTCTCTTCGCTTCGTCTGTCAGACCGATTCTTGTCAGATACCTTGCATACAAACTTTTGTAGCTCTGCACACCGGGAGCAATTTCCAAGGCTGAACGGTAAGCATCAACCGCCCCTGACATTACATTCGCATCTTCAAAATAAGCAGCAACGATTAACTTAGAAACCGCATCCTGACTGTCTCCCTCTTCTCCGGTAAATGAATTTATTTCATTCTGCATATTTTCGCAATCCTCGCGGCTCATCAGATTAATACAGAACAGGTCGGAGCGTCAATCATTATCACCT
>JBAYGQ010000335.1:0-4072 GCA_041666585.1 Bacteroidota bacterium | reverse complement strand
ATTATAACTACAAAAATAAGAGCAACAAGTGCTATAGCAGATAAAAGGAAATAAAAACGTTTCATAAATACTCCTTATTAAATTAATTTTGTTGTTTAACGCGAATTTGCAATATCTCTCAAATGCTCATAAATTGCCCTTGCGTCCTCAAGAGTTACATTCTGATTTGTCATAGATGTCATATAAGTTTTGAGCAGAACTTTTGTCGTGTCATTATTGGCAAGCATTCTGTCGGGTGCCGTAATCATGCTTAGTATATAATCCGCTGTACGTCTTTTGGTAACCTTGCCTAAAGCAGGACCGACAAGCCTTTCATCATACTTATGACAGGCGACGCATTTTGCTTTAAAAATTTGTTCGCCTTTGACTGCAAGTGTTTTATCAAAAGCACCAACCTGAATATTTTTGACTACTGTAAATTCTTCGGATTTATCCGAGCCGCAACTGTTAATTATTAATGCTACAATAATTAAAAAAAGTATGCTAAAACTTTTTTTAAAATTTTTATTTAACTGTGAAATCTGTGAATACTGATACATTAGTGAAACTCCTTTTTTTGTAATATTATTGAATATCTAAAAATTGTTTATCTAAATTAATATTCGGAATACATTTGTCCAATGTTTTCTGAATTAGCAAAGTATTTATATAGTTTTCAATTTTAATGAAAATACTATTTAAAGAAGAATGAATAAACTCTTCTGCTTCGTTTAACTCAAGATAATCTCTTGTTCTGGATTTTTGTTTATCAATAGCAATTATTATCTGGTAAAGGCTGATTTCATCTGGTGATTTGGCTAAGAATACACCACCGTTTATTCCCTTTGAAGAACAGATTAGTTCTTTTTTTCGCATTTCCTGAAGAATTTTTGTTAGATAATGGAAAGGTATATCGGTATCTTTCGATATTTTTGAAATGGCAATATACTCTCCTTTTGCCTGTTTGGCAAGGTAAATTGCGGCTTTTATGCCATACAAACTTGCTTTAGAGAGAAGTACCATAATAGTTTTTAAGTTATAATCAGAATTATTTGTCCGAATTTAAATAAAATATTTTTAAAAAACAAATTTTATTTTCGAGAATATTTTTTTTTTAATTTTTTATTAAAGCAAAAAGGTCCAATAAGAAGAAGGTACTTTTTCACTTGATTAATCAATATTTTGCAATTACATGAAAAAAAATCAAAAAAAGATAATTTATTTTGCATTGTATTTCGATGAAACTTGAATCGTACTAAAATATAAAGGGCGGTTTTAGCCGCCCTCATAATTGAATTCATCGTCTTATTTCAATAAAATAAGATTTCGCGTTTCCTGATACAGTCCTGCTTGATATTCTTTCGTTATTTAAGAATTGCAAATAATAATTAAAAATTCACTCTGATTCTAGTATATCTGTTTTCGGGGCAATATTAGTTTTTGCCAACTACTGTTTTCAAACTGAACAAAAAATGATGTTAAATATTTTAACGTATTCTGTGTATGTTAAATATTTTAACAGTAGGTAAATAGTGTAGGATTAAGCGATTAAACTAAAAATGTTAATTATTTTAACACTTAGAAAAATACAAAAAATTGTGCAATTATTCGATAATACTTTGTTTTTCAATGAGTTAAAAGTTTGGCACGAATTATGTATTGATTTGTGTAAATTGAAAAAAAATATTAATTTTACAAATATTAAGGTGACAAAATGCAAAAGAAAGTATTATTAGTTGATGACGAATCTTCATTAAGAAGATCATTATCTTTAAGCCTGAGCCAGGAAGGCTATCTCATTGAACCGTGTGAAAACGGCATCAATGCTCTACGCAAACTCGACCTGTACAAGAAAAATAATTCTTCATTCGATACTATTGTATTGGATATTCAACTTCCGGATATTGACGGAATTAAACTCGGCAAAATTTTCAGAGCTCAATATCCTAATACTAACATTATTTTTATTACAGGATATTCCGATAATGTAAATATTGCTGAAATGCAGAATATTAGCGATACCTCAATCCTCGAAAAACCTTTTACTGCCAAAGAATTATCTGTAAGAATTAAAGAAATAAGTGAAGCAAATCCTCAAATTTCCAAATCTTCTGCTAAAGCAGATGAACCCGTTAAAACAGAAATTATGACTTATTCTGCTTATGCTTTATTAAAATTAGATCACGATGCAAACTTTTTTAACACATACAGAGAGCTTTATTATCATAATAACGTCCTTTATTGTGATGCTACTACGGGTGAATATGATATTATTTTATTAGTTCAGGCAAAAAGTCAGAAAGAAATTAAAGAAATTTGCGACAAAAGTTTGAAAAATGTTTCAGGAATTAAAGAAATAGAATTACTTGAAGTCTCTAATCCGATTCTTGAAGACAGTTTGAAGAACATTCTGAATATGCACTCAATCGAATCGTCCGAGATTCAGAGCAGAGACATGAGCAACGTAGTTTCTTCCTATGTTTTTGTTGAAGTTGCAAAAGAGAAACTTGATTTGGTTTATCCTACTTTATATTTTGACGATAATGTTGTGTATTGTGACTACACAAACAGTACATATAGTCTGATTCTGTTGGTTCAGGGTACACAATTCACAGAGATTGACGCTCTTATCAAAAATAAAATTGCTAATTTGGACGGTGTACTGAAAGTAAAAGAATTTCCGATAATTACGATATTTGAAATGTAATAAATTATATTAGTTAAATTATAAGCGACAATTGTTATGGTAGAAATAGAAGTAAATACAAAGAAAAAAGAGATAAATAATTTCAAAAAAGACCTTTTTGCCAAGAAAGGTCAGGAAGGTTCGCTTATTCCATTGCTTCAGTCCGCGCAGGAATCATACGGATATATCCCTGAAAAGGCGATTTATTATATCAGTGAATTGGTTGGGATTCCGGCTGCTGAGATATATGGGGTGATAACATTTTATTCTCAGTTCAGGCTAAAACCCTTAGGTAAAAATTTAATCAGAATCTGCGAGGGAACAGCCTGCCACGTTAACGGTGCCAAGAAAATACTTACAACAATCGCGGACGAAGTAGGAATAGGAGTTGGAGATACATCCGATGACGGTGTATTTACTCTTCTTTCGGTTGCCTGCCTCGGTTGTTGTTCGCTTTCACCGGTTATCATGATTAACGATGAAACTTTTGGAAATCTAACGTCTGATAAATTGAAAAAAATAATAAAAGACTACAAAAAAAGTATGAAAAACTAATGATGTAAGAGCTATGAAAAAAATAAAGGTTGGTTTAGGCACTTGTGGGATTTCCGCCGGTGGAGAGCGTGTTTTTGAAACATTGATAAACGAAATAGAAGCAAATAAACTTGATGTTCTGGTATCGGAAACAGGTTGTATGGGCAGATGCTATGATGAAGTGCTGGTTGAAGTAGTTGACGAAGCAAAAGAAAGCTATTTGTATGCCAACATCACTCCCGAAAAAGCAAAACAAATTGTTACGGCTCACCTGATTGAAAACCATCCTGTTTCAGAATGGATAGTAAACAGAGATAACGGAATAATAAAAGATGATCTATTTAATAAGCAACTTAGAATTGTATTAAGAAATTGCGGTGTAATTGATCCGCGTTCGATTGATGAGTATATTGAACAGGGCGGTTATCAGGCAATACAAAAAGTAATCAGGGATTACTCTCAAATGGAGGTTATAGACCTGATGATAAAATCCGGCTTGAGAGGCAGAGGCGGTGCCGGCTTCTCTACAGGTATGAAATGGAAATTTGCACATGATGCAGTAGGCGATTTAAAATATATTATTTGCAATGCCGACGAAGGCGACCCGGGTGCTTTTATGGACAGAAGTGTTCTGGAAGGCGACCCACACGCTGTTCTGGAAGGCATGATGATTGGCGCTTATGCTATCGGTGCAGAAGAAGGTTATATTTATGCCCGTGCCGAGTATCCATTGGCAATTAAAAGATTAAAAATAGCATTGAGCCAATGCGAAGAAAGAGGCTTTCTTGGAAAAAATATCTTCGGTAGCGGAGTAAATCTTAAAATTAAAATAAAAGAAGGTGCCGGAGCTTTTGTTTGCGGTGAGGAAACCGT
>JBAYGQ010000334.1:0-4074 GCA_041666585.1 Bacteroidota bacterium | reverse complement strand
ATAATAAATTATTTTTGATTAAATCTTTGTTTAAATGTTATTGAAAAAATCATTAAATTGCAAGTTTATAAATAAATTCATTGTTTTACAAATTTAGTCCTTTTATGTTGATTTCTTACAAATGGCTCAAAGAATTTGTTGATTTTGATTATTCTCCCGAAGAATTAGACAAAATTCTGACTATGCTCGGCATTGAAGTTGAATCAATTTCCGATTATGCAAATAAATACAAAAATTTCTATACAGCCAAAGTTATTAAAAAAGATAAACATCCCGATGCGGACAAACTTTCAGTCTGCATTGTAACGGATACTAATATTGAAAGAACCGTTGTCTGCGGCGCACCTAATGTTGAAGAAGGACAAATTGTGATTCTCGGAATACCCGGTGCAGTGGTTCCCAACGGTAATTTCACAATCGAAAGCAGAACCATACGCAAAGTAAAATCGGACGGTATGATCTGCAGTAAAGCGGAACTTGAACTGAGCGAAGACCATAGCGGTATATGGGTGCTTCCTGCCGATGTTCCCGCAGGTATGCCGCTTGCCGAGTATCTGAATATGAACGACGTTGTTTTTGAAACGGGAATAACTCCGAACAGGGCGGACTGCCTTAGTCATATCGGTATTGCGCGTGAAATAGCCGCATATAATAATTCACCTTTAAGAAAGCATCAGGTCGTGATTAAGGAGTCACAAACAGCGATTGAATCTGCAGTTCAGGTAATCATCGAAGATGACGGCAAATGTCCGCGTTATACCGCCAGACTGCTAAAAGACGTGAAGCCGTCAGAATCTCCCGACTGGCTCAAAAATAAATTGATTCTGCTCGGAATGAGACCTATAAATGTAATAGTAGATGTTACGAATTTTGTACTTTTAGAAACAGGTCAGCCGCTCCATGCATTTGATTTTGACCTGCTTGAAGACAGTAAAATTATTGTCAAAACAGCCGCAGAGGGTGAAAAGTTTAAAACATTGGACGGAAAAGAACATACATTGGACAGCGAAATGCTAATGATATGCGACGGAAAGAAATCCGTTGCAATCGGCGGTGTAATGGGAGGGAGTAATAGTGAAATTAATCCTAATACAAAAAATATTTTAATTGAATCGGCTTTCTTTTCACCGAAATCCATCCGCCGTACGTCAAAGAAACTCGGCATCCAGAGCGAAGCATCATATCGCTTTGAACGGGGTGTAGATATTGAAAATGTTATCTATGCATTGGACAGAGCCGCAATTCTGATTGCAGAACTTACTGGTGCGACAATTGAAAAAGGCAGAATTGACGTATATCTCAAGCCGCGTGAAAACTATAAATGCAAAGTGAGATACAAAAGAGCATGTGATATTGTAGGCATCACCTTAGAAAAAGAAAAGATTATTTCAATTTTAAAATCATTGAGTTTTAAAATTTTGCAGGAATCGGATTTGTTTGTCATGGTTGAGGTACCTCCCCACAGGATAGATATAAACTACGAAATTGATTTGATTGAAGAAATTGCACGTATGTATAATTACGACAACATTGAACCTGATTTAACATCTTCAATAAATTTCGGCAGTACCGGTACACCCGAAAAGCTTGCCATTCCTCCTCTGAGGAAACAGTTGGAAGATTATTTAGTTCATAACGGATACTATCAGATTCTTACGCAAAATATGCTCGACCCTGTTTCTGCAAGGCTTTTCAGCGAAGATAATATAGAAATAGCAAATCCCCTCGGCGAAGATTTGTCAATAATGCGACCTACCTTAATTGTTCCCGTGCTAAGAACTATTGAGCGCAATCTCCGCATGGGAAGCGATAACTTAAAGCTGTTTGAAATTGCAAAAACATTCCATCATACTAAATCTACAATCGATACTTTTATAGAAGGAATTGAAGAGAGAGAAGAATTAATAATTGCTCATTGCGGGAAACCCGCTCCTGTTCAATGGTCTGACCAGAAGCGGATGACAGATTTTTTTGATATTAAAGGTGTTTTCGAAGCAATTGCAAAATTCTTCAAACTTACTCATCTGACACTTGTGGCTGATGACGGGAAAAGTACAGCCTTCTCGAAAAATTGTCTTCGTGTAGTATTTGCGGGTGAAACCATCGGATATATCGGAGAAATCAAAAAAGATTTGCTTAAGAAATTTGAGATTGATACACCTGTTCAGATTTTGAATATAAAATTATCAGCTCTCTATGTGGACAAAAAGACCAGTCCTAAGTACAAGCCGATTTCTCCTTACCCGGGAATGAAGCGCGACCTTGCTTTTGTTGTTGATTCATCTGTTACGGCTGATACAATAGAATATATCATTAGCGAACACGGTACAGAGCTTTTGCAGTCAACAGTTCTCTTCGATGTTTACAGTGGGAAATCAATCGGCGAGAGGAAGAAAAGCTTGGCTTATTCATTGTATTTTTCTGCTATTGACAGAACTTTAAAAGAAGAAGAAATTGATAATATATTAGCTTCGCTTATTAAAACAATTGAATTAAAAACCGGGGCTAAACTTCGTACATTTTGATTTTTCCAATATTGAACGGAAAATATTATGACCGGAAAAACTGCTGACAATGAAGTAAAAAACATTTCAGGTCCGTCTCCCGAACTTCAGGAGGCACTTAAGAACCTGTGGCTTGCAATGCAGAATTCAGCTCTTGTGCTGAAAAATATCAAACAGGAAAACACAGACCTGAACCTCCGAATCAATGATTTGAATCATCTGATTACAGAGTCCGATGAGAAAGCAAAAGAGTACGAAACAAATCTTGATTCTTTAAATTCTAAAATCACAGAGAATGAGGAAATCACTACTAACCTTAAGTTGGAGATTTCCGCTCTGAATCAAAAGTTACAGGAATTTCCTTCACTTCAGTCGCGTTTTGCCGAGATGCAGGAAGAGTTCGAACTCGTTAAACTTTTGAACGAAGAATACGAAGAAAAACTGATTGCATTGAAAAATTTACCTCAGGATTCTGAAAAAGAAACTGAATTTGAAAACGAGAAAAACGAACTTTTAGAAAAAATAAAATCCTACGAAAACCTTGAAAACGACATACATTTCACACAAGAGGAAATAGTACGCAAAAACCACGAACTAAACAGCAAAGCGGAGGAAATACTTTCTCTTAAAAATCAAATCTCGGAATTAGAAAGCAAAGTTCTTGAAATAAGCAGAGAAGTCTCAGAAAAAGAAAATTTATTGAATGAACAACTTTCAACTGATTCTTCAATTGATGAATTTAATTCTGAAATCGAGTCCCTTAAATCTATTATCGAATCCGAAAATATTAAACACAATGAAGAAGTTCAGAAATTACTGATTACATTAGATGCCCAGGAATCCGCTCTGCAGGTGTATTCTGCACAAATGTCCGAACTTCAGAATGATAAAGAAAAATTGGAAGAAGAACTGAACACATTGCAGAATGAGGCACCCAATCTTGAAGATGAAATGGAAATCAACTCACAGATTGGTGAAAGCTATCAGCAGGAGCTTAAAGATTTATACATTCTAAAAGACCAGGTCAATATTAAAGACAAACAAATAGTAGAATTATCTGACGAAAATAAAAATCTGAAAGCAAAGCTTCTGGCGAATGAGTCTGCCATTCAGCTTTTGCAGGAATCTCACTTACAGCTTCAAAATAGAATTAATCAGCTTTACGACGAAAATACACAACTCTTACACAGCGAAACTTCATCACAGGAGAACCAAAACGAAACAGAAAATCTGAACAATTCATTTACAGAATTACAGGAAAAACTAAGCTCTTTCAATGAGGAACTATCCGCAAAAGACAGGATAATTGAGAATAAGCAAAAAGAAATTTCAGAGCTTAAATCTGAATTCGAAGCATTGAGAGAGCAGGTCAGAACCCTTAATATTGAAATCAGTCAACTTCAGGATGCAGGTGCTGAATCTCAAAACAACGAAGACACATTGGTGGAATTGCAAAAAATTATTGCAGAAAAAAATAATGCTGTTACTATTTCCACTGCAAAGATTTCCGCTCTCGAGGCAACTGTTCAAACTCTGAAAGAACAGATTGTTCAGAGTGAAAACCGTGCCT
>JBAYGQ010000333.1:0-4076 GCA_041666585.1 Bacteroidota bacterium | reverse complement strand
TTTACTAAATTTTTCAAAGATTCAATTTCTTTCTGAACTTTCTTAGAAAATTTATCTTCTTTTGTTAGTTTTGTGAGTTCATCCAATTTTATTTTTAGCGGATCATTATACAAAAACTTATTCTTGACAGAATATTCTTTAAATAATTTTAAGACCTCATTATTTACTTTGAAATCTATTGGCAAAGAATCCATACTTGAAGTATAGAAACCTGCAAATTCGAAAAATAAATCGTTTTTAATGAGTTCTCTTGCAAAATCAGAATAAATTTTATCCTTGACTAGGGTATCGGGCATAATACCGCTGGATTCAATAACGAGACGACCGTTCTTAGTATGAAATACAGAATCAGTCTTATCAATGTTCGATTTGAGTTTATTATGAAAATCTAATCTCTGGATACATCTGCCGGAGGGAGTGTAGTATTTAGATGTCGTGATTTTAATGAGATTATTATACGGTAAATCGAAGATAGTCTGCACTAATCCTTTACCGAAAGACCTTTCACCGATAATAACACCCCTGTCCAAATCCTGAATTGCTCCTGCAACAATTTCACTCGCACTGGCACTTTGTTTGTTAATTAATACTGCAAGTTTCAGGTTTGTGTCTAAGGGTTGAGTAAGTGATTTATAGAATCTATCTTCCGATTTGTTTCTACCGCGTGTAGAAACAATCGTGCTTCCCGGTTTCACAAAAATTTCTATAATTGCTACTGCCGATTCCAGCAAACCTCCGGGATTGTCCCTTAAATCTAATATTAAATTTCTGAAATTTTGGTTTCGTTTTAACTCATTAACTGCCCTTCTAACTTCCTCTGCTGAATATCTTGAGAAGCGTTCTAATCTTATATAACCTGTAGTATCATTCAGCATACCGCTGTAAGAAACATTATTTAATTTAATTTCTTCCCGCGGCAAAATAAAATGCAAAGTATCGAAATTGTCTCCTCTTAGTACGGTCATATTTACTTTTGAACCCGGTTTTCCGCGTGTATATTTTCTTAGTTCGTCAGTTGAGCTATTCAAAAGCCGAACAGTATCAATGCTATAAATCCTGTCACCGATTCTCACTCCGTTTCTCTGTGCTGAAAAACCGTCGTGCATATCTATAATAGTAAGCATACTGTCTTTAATCCCGACTGTAATCCCCAAACCGTTGTAGGAACCGTTTGTAATTATTTCGATATCTTCCGAGTCATCATCCTGTATATAGTTAGTATAAGGGTCCAAATGTTTCAGAATTCCGTCTATTCCATCCTTCATCATATCGGCAGGATCAACCTCATCAACATAATTGTTAGTAAGCTCTCTGAATACTCCACCGAAAATTTCGAATGATTTATTTATATTTAAATAATAGTCATTATTCGATGCGGTAAGTAATAATGTACCCGCGAGCGAAAGAAAAAAAACTATACAAAAATTTCTTATTTTTATCATTGGTTTCCAAAAATTGTAATTATAATTATTCCATTTGAGTGCCGACGTATTCCTTGATTTTCTCAGAAGAAATGCGTATTTGTTGCATTGAATCACGTTCTCTGACAGTTACTGTCCCCTCAGAAACGGATTGCCCGTCAATTGTTATGCACCAGGGTGTCCCCACTTCATCTTGACGGCGATAGCGACGTCCTATTGCACCGGATACATCATACTGGGTTTTGAAATTCTTCTGCAAATCCTTATAAATTTTCTGTGCTAACTCCGGCATACCGTCTTTGTTCACTAACGGAAATACAGCAACTGTTACTGGTGCCAACTTAGGACTGAAGCGGAGAACAGTTCTTTTCTCGGAATTTCCTTTTTCATCTTCAATGTCTTCTTCGTCATAGGCATTGCAAAGGAATGCCATTAAACTACGTGTAACTCCACCTGAAGTTTCCACAACGTAAGGAATAAATCTTTCATTATTTACAGTATCTACAAATTCAAGTTTTTTGCCTGAAAATTCTGTATGCTGACGTAAATCGAAATCTGTACGGGAGTGAATTCCCTCAATTTCTCCCCAGCCAAACGGAAACATATATTCTATATCCACAGCCATATTTGCATAATGAGCTAATTTATCGTGAACTTTGAACTTCATACTTTTTTCTTTCATACCGAGACTAAGATACCAGTTCCATCTTTGCTCTTTCCAGTATTCGTACCATTCTAATTCATTTCCCGGTTTCACGAAATACTGCATCTCCATTTGTTCGAACTCTCGTGTACGGAATAGGAAATTCTTTGTGTTGATTTCGTTGCGAAATGCTTTTCCTATTTGTGCGATACCGAAAGGAACTTTCTGCCTTGCTGTTTCCATCACATTTTTGAAATTTACAAAAATACCCTGTGCAGACTCCGGACGGAGAAATACTGCACTCGATGAGTCTTCCATAGGTCCGATGAATGTTTTAAACATCAGATTAAAATTACGTACCTCTGTCCAGTCCTTTGAACCGGATACAGGGTCAGGAATTTCGTTCTCGACAATTATTTCAAAAAAATCTGAAGGCTCTACCGCTTTGGCAAGTTTCTGTTCAATTGAATCGGCTAAATCATTTTTATTTTTCTTACGAAGCTTTTCGATATGTTCTTCAATTAAATTATCCGCACGGTAACGGGCTTTGCTTGTTTTATTGTCAATCATAGGGTCGCTGAACTGGCTGAGATGCCCGCTTGCTTCCCATGTACGCGGGTGCATTAATATAGATGCATCTACACCCTCTATATCATCACGGTAGGTCATAGCCTGCCACCAGGACTCTTTTACATTTCGGAGCAACTCTACTCCCAAAGGACCGAAATCCCAGCAACCATTAAGACCTCCGTATATCTCGGAGGACTGAAAAACAAATCCGCGTCTCTTTGCCAAAGAAATAATTGTATCAAGTTTATACATTAATTCACCCCTGTATTTTCAATTTGTATCAAATAAAGAATTGCAAATTTAAGAAAATCAAATGATTTCTTTTAGAATTTGTGTTAAAATCTTACAGAAAATTTTCAAATCATATATTTCGTGTTTAAATGAATGAGTACTTTGCAAAAAGGAAAAAGGTATTTGTTGAGCCTGCACAGATAATAATTTCAAATTATCTTTTCAATATATTGAGTAATTAATTATAACAGTAATAAAAATATAAATAAATTGCTTTCGTCAAAAAAAGAAAAATTATTATGGAGAAAAACTATGACAAATCAGTTCCACGCAATATATGAACGTGACGGTGAATGGTTCATCGGATATTGTCCCGAAATTCCGGGTGCTAACGGTATGGGAAAAACTCAGCTTGAATGCAGAGAAAATCTGATTGACGCAATCAGGTTGATACTTAAAGATAGATATGAAGATTTCTTACTATCATAGCATTTGAGCTATTCCCCGTCATTCAGAAATACCTGATTTACTTGCCAAAAAAATTATAAAGAATTTGATTGATGTTAAACAAAGAAAATAGTTTCCTTTCTTTTAGGAAAACTATCAAAAAAATTTCATTGAAGTAAAAATTTGGATTGTACTTTTCAGTGATTTTTTTCTTATTTTTATTTTTTGTGATAAAAATGAAAAGTATCAATATGAAATATTCTATACTAATTCTTGTTTTTCTGTCTTTTGTATTATACAGTTCACCATCTTTTTCAAAAGCAAAACTATCTCCGCTTGCTAAAAAGATAGAAAAAGAATTGCAGGTTCAGCCTGCTATGAAGTACATGCTTGCCCATATTCCGCTAAAAATTATCAAAAATAAAAATTATGTCAGCGCACTTATTAAAATCAATAATAGTTTCAGTTTCAGCGGTGCAGAACTGCTCGGAGTCAAGTTCGGTACAATCGCAGGGAATATCTGTACCGCACAAATTCCTTTAGAAACTTACCTGAAATTTATCAGAGTTTCAGGTCTTGAGTACCTTGAATCCGAAGTTTACGCTTGTCCCACAATGGACAGTGCTATTTCTGTTTCTAAACTTAAACCTGTTATGCAGGGCAATCCTCCACTGACTAAACCATACACAGGCAAGGGAGTAATTGTCGGTATTGTTGACATCGGATTCGATTATACACATCCTGCATTTTACGATACAACAAAT
>JBAYGQ010000332.1:0-4082 GCA_041666585.1 Bacteroidota bacterium | reverse complement strand
CCATACACCGTCAGCTTCCAAGGGATGTCCCACAGCTTCGTGAATCATAACACCTGATTGATGTGATCCGAGTACAACCGTCTGCTCGCCGGGAGGAGCAGGTATAGCGGAGAGAAGAAGAATTGCTTCTTCGGCGGCACGTTTGCCTATTTCTGCGGGAGTAGTTTTGGGTTGCTTGTAGAAATCAACACCTATTCTGCCACCTGCATTTGCATAAGCGGTTGTACGGTTCTTGTTGTCAAAAGCTGTTGCCTGTACCATCAGCCGTACCTGCGGTCTTTCGTCGGAAATCAGCAGTCCTTCGCTGTTAGCTATTGTAACATATTGAATATCTTCAGCCATTGATGATGATATTTTTACGATTTTGGAATCGTGGTTCTTAGCCGCATTGTAAGCTTGTTTCACTAAATCAATTTTTACATCGAGTGTTTTGTCGAAGAATGGATTTTTCAAATCATAAATCTGAATTGAAGGCTTGGATATGTTCAAATTTGCAACTGCGGCTTTTGCGTTACCGTCTGCTATAGCCGCGGCTGTGATTGCGGCGGATTTAATACTTTCGAAAGTCATATCATTAGTAAAACCGTATCCGGTTTGTTCGCCTTTAAGCACTCGCACACCTACTCCGAGCTGAACGCTTTCCGATGAGCTTTTGATAATGTCTTCGGACATTACGACTGAATTTGTAACCGAGTATTCAAAATACAATTCTGAAAATTCTCCGCCCTTGGACAGAGCGATTTCGAGCAGTTTCTTCATATCTTCCACTGAGATTCCGAATCTCTCCGGTCCCGCCTGTGCTTTTGCGGAGTTGAACAATACGCCGAGCCACAGGTTCGAAGTCATTGCCAAACCGACTCCTATTCCGCAGTTCCGGATAAATTCTCTTCTTGAGCTTTCCAACATTCCAATTTCTCCTGAGATTTTATTTTTTATAACATTTATTACAAAATTAAAGATTACAAATTTATAAAAAATTATTGTTAGAGCGGAGAAAAATGTTACTTAAAACCCCAAAACATAGACCATTTCTAATTCCCCCTTATCAAAGGGGGTTAGGGGGTTGTCTTTTAAATTTAAAAATTAATAACGAAAAATGAAAAATAACTTTATGTCAAATAGGATTATTTATTTTGAAAAGAATAAAAAAATAGCTATTATTGATTTGGTGCTTTTGTTTAATCATATTATATTATAAAATTATCAGCTAATAAATTATTAATTTTATGCTAAGACCGACTGCAAAAGAAGTAAAAGTGTTAAATGATTATATGCTGGTTATTACATTTGATAACGGTGAAAAGAAGTTGTTCGATGCTGAAATCCTACTTACAAAAAAACCGTTTTTTCCGTTAAAGAATAAATCCGTTTTCGAATCTGTCCATACCAACGGAATCACAATTGAGTGGGGTGAAGATATTGACATTTGTCCCGATGACTTGTATTATGGCAGTGTAGCTATGGGAAAAGAAATACCGGTTTAACTTAAATCAAGGAACAGTTTTTATGGCTCAAGTCTCTGATAAAATAATTACACTAATAAAACAATTTATTACGGAAGCATCGGAAGATAACATCCACATTTCCGAAGCTGTTCTTTTCGGAAGTTATGCAAGAGGTACCCAAAACAAAGAGAGTGACATAGACCTTGCCGTAGTTTCTGAGGATTTTGAAGGTATAAGGATATTTGATAACAAAAAAATCAGAAAAGCAAAATTAAAGACCAGTATTGACCTTGAAACCCATCCATACCGACCGGAAGATTTTACAATTGATAATCCTTTTGTCCGGGAAATTTTAGAATACGGGATTAGAATTGTTTAAGAAAGTAGCAAAAAAAAAAAGAATAGAAGCTGTATTATATAAATAATAATTTAGGGAAAAATATGAAAAAATCCTTATTCATACTTGCTTTTCTCTTGTTTCTTCTTTTAATAACAAATACCAATGCACAATGGGAACCGTGTAATAATGGGTTGTATGGGGGTTTTATTTCATCAGTTGTATACTGTGGAAACAATCTTTTTGCAGGAACCAGAGCCGGTGTTTTTTTATCAACTAACAATGGAAGTAAATGGGCTCAAGTAAATAACGGGTTGACTAGTTTAGATATAAAATATTTAGCAGTCAGTGGAGATAATGTATATGCAGGTACAAGTGAAGGTTTATTTTTTTCAATAAACAAAGGAAGCAGTTGGACTTTAGTTAACAATGGATTACCTGTCGGCTATACCCCGTGTATAGCAATAAGCGATAGTATGGTTTATGTAATGTCTAGCGCAGGTGGGTTCTTATCAACAGACTATGGAAAAAGCTGGAATCTAGCTGATAGTGGTTTGGAAAGTGGGACTAAACATTGTATAGCTATAAATGGAAATATCATTTTTATCAGTTCGTACACTGGATTATTTTCTTCAACAAACAAAGGTAGTAGTTGGACAAAAGTTAATAATGGGTTAGACTTTATAGTATTGAGTTTAGCTGTTTGTAACAGTAATATTTTTGCCGGTACTTTTGGTGGGGGTGTTTTCAAGTCAACAAACAATGGTAGCGATTGGACAAAAGTGAATACAGGGATAAAGGATGGAATTATTTATAGCCTTGCAGTAAATGGAGACAGTATCTATGCTGGAAGTTATTCCGGGGTGTTTTTTACAACAAACGATGGTAGTAGCTGGACAAAAATTAATAATGGGTTACCAAATTCTTATAGACTATATGTAAATAGCCTTGCAGTTAATGGAATGAGTATCTGTGCTGGAACTGACCAAGGCGTATTTTTAACAACAGACAGGGGTAGCGTTTGGGCTCATATCAATAATGAATTAACAAATATAGACATTTCATGCTTTGCGATAAAAGACAACAATATTTTTGCAGGAACATCTGAACAGGGTGTCTTTGTATCTTTAAACAATGGTAACAGTTGGACTAAAGTAAATACTGGTTTGACAGATTTAAATGTAATTTGTATTGCATCAAATGATAGTAATGTTTTTATTGGCACATATGATGACGGTGTTTTTTCTTCAACAAACAAAGGTAGTAATTGGACTCAAGTAAATAATGGATTACCAAAAAATGCTATAATAGGAATTGTTTTGAAAGAAAATAATATCTTTGCAATTACTAGTTACAAGGGAGTGTTTTTATCAACAAACAATGGTAGCAGTTGGACTCCGATTAATAACGGTTTGACCGATTTAACTTTATTAAGTCTTTCAATGGCAGATGATAATATTTATGTTAGTAATTTGAATAGCAATTTATTTTTGTATTCAAGTAATGAGAATAATTGGATACAAATTCATAATTTACCTACTTCATGTTATCAAATATTTACAGTCACATCATATAAAAGCAATATTTATGCTGGCACTGGTCTGGGTGTATTAATGTCAACAAATAGAGGTGGTAATTGGAAAATAGTAAATACAGGATCAAAAGATAAAGTCGTAAAAAGCATTGTAGTTTACGAAGGCAACATATGTGCTGGTACACATGACGGTGTTTTCTTATCAACGAACAATGGAAGCAATTGGGGTCAATTTAAAAATGGTTTCACTAATACATTAATAAATTCTTTGATATTTAACGAAGATTACATATTTGCTGGTACTTCCGGTGCAGGTGTTTTCCGAACAAAACTTAGCGATTTAATTACAGATGTTAAAGACTCATCCCCATTAAGCACAGATTTATTCCTATTTCCCAACCCTGCTCAAGATGTGCTGAATTTAAAACTCGCAAATGCAGGGACTGTACCGGGTATTATTCACATTTACGATGTATTCGGCAGGCAGATTGCCGAAAACCTCATTCCGGTAGGTGCTACGGAGTGGAAAGTAGATATTGAAAAACTGACAGCGGGAATTTATTTTCTGAATATTAAAGCAGACGGAATTTCAAAATCACAGAAATTTTCTATTATAAGATAAATAAAAACTGTCATTTCGAGCGCAGTGAGAAATCTATCCTTTAAGCTCTTGGTTCTGCTCTAAGACTCCAAAGGTTGGATTCTTCACTTCGTTCAGAATGACAAGAATGAAGATGGATTCCCGCTTTCGCGGGAATGACAGGCT
>JBAYGQ010000331.1:0-4095 GCA_041666585.1 Bacteroidota bacterium | reverse complement strand
GCTAAAGCAGATGCAACACCGATTGCCGCGAATACAAACCAGATTACATTTGCATGCTCATAATATGGTGAAAGCTGTGCTTTGGTCATTCCTGCGAATTCAGGTTTATTAGGATTGGGGCAGTACCAGTCCAATAAAAATCCTGATATGAAAAATCCGAAGAAATTTGCGAAAAATGAGTGCAGATGTGAGAAACCGAGATACAGCCCCTCCTCTCCCTTGGGTGCCTGCAAAGAGAAAAACTCCAGATAACGCGGTGAGATAAAACATTCTGCAATTCCCTGAATACCTATCCCGATTACCATAAGCAACGCAACAGGATGCAATGTAAATAATCCGAACATCGAAATCGAAGTGCCTGTGGAGCTCTGAAGCCATGGACTCATACCCATCAGTATCGCAGTCAGAGGCATTAAAAGCATTCCGATACCAATAGATGTTAATGCTTTGTACTTTCTCATAATGTTTGTAATCAGCATAACAAAAATAATCACACAGGCTGAGTTGACATTGGAGTACCACTCCGGCGATGCCTCGGGACCTACCATTCTGAGTATATATTTTGGCATTGAAGCGTACATCTGATGTTGAATCAGCCAGAAACCCGCTAAAATGAGTATCAATATTAAAAGACGCTTATTTGTGATTACTCTTACAAAACTTTTCCAGATTTCACCGAGAGATTTTGCCTGTCCCCTTGTATCAAGGTTTTTGAAAAGTATAAATACAATTATCAAAGCAATCACTGACATTCCGGCTGAATAGTAGCCTATTGCGTCCAAGCCCATGTCAATGCGGACAGGTTTGGCAATCATTTTGCCTGTGAATGCACCGATATTAACTATAAAATAAAAGATTGAATATGCTCTGGCTCTGTTGGACTCAGTTGAGCATTGAGCAACAGTACCGGTAATTATAGATTTTATGAAAGAGCCGCCGAACATTACCAATGCTAGTGCAGGTATCACTGTTGCCTTATAAGGCAGGAAACTCATAGTAAAATAGCCTATTGTCAGCATTCCGAAAGCAAGTGCCAAGGCGAATTTGAAACCGATTTTATCTGATAATGCTCCTGTGAACGGAGGTAAAAAATATACACCGGCACTGAAGAAGGCACCTATTATTCCTGCCCATTTGTCATCGAAACCGACTACATCGGTAAGGAACAGGGACATTGCGATAAACATGCAATAGAATGCCGCTCTCTCTAATAATTCAACTGAATTTGCCGTCCAGAAAGTACCGGGAAATCTCCATGTTGTGTTGTGCTTACTTAAATCACTATTTTCTGCCAAAATTCACCTCCGTTTTTGTTTATTACTGTCAATAAAAGAAGTTTCAAAAATACGTCAGTTAATCGAATTATAAAAAATAAATATTAGTAATTGTCTGAACCTTGATTTTCAGGATTAAAGGATTGGCAGGATTTAAGAGAATTATGAATTGAAGAGAAGAGACACCGTCATTCCTGCTTGTCAGGAATCCTCTTCATTTCTCTTTTCTAATTTCTCTCTTCTAAAACCGGTACCGGTACTTTTTTTGTAATTTGTTTTTATCAAAGAACTTGCGAAAATGGGTTGCACCGCATTGCACCGATTTTTACGTTTTTTTTTAAGAGAAACCCCCTTTATCCCCCTTTGAAAAATGGGGAAATTTGGAGTAACAAAGCGGTACCGGAACTTTTTTTGTAATTTGTTTTTATCAAAGAGCTTGTGAAAATGGATTGCACCGGGTTGCACCGATTTTTGCGTTTTTATTATGATGTATGAGAACCCTCACCTAAATCCTCTCCCGGAGGGAGAGGACTTCTATTTTTTTTCTCGCAAAGCACGCAGAGGACGCAGAATCAAAGAACTATGATGCGAAAATAAAAGTTCTTTGTGAAATAGAAAGAAAACGATTTTAAAATGTTTATATAAAAATCAAACAATTTACTTAAATTTGCAGATATTTAATTCATACAGGTAAATGATGCTATGTTAGAACTCGTCGAACGATTCAGAAACAATATCGAAGTTTACAAAAGCTCCCGCTACGATGAAGAAAATACCAAGATTGATTTTATTGATAAGTTTTTTGCACAGCTTGGATGGGATGTTTACAATGATTCAGGCTCTTCCGAAGATTTTAGAGAAGTTGTGCGTGAAGATAAAGTTATTATTCAGGGACGTCCCAAATCTCCTGACTATGCTTTTAAAGTCGGAAGAGAGCGTCAGTTTTTCGTAGAAGCAAAAAAGCCCGGAACTAATATCAAAGACAATACAGGACCTGCATTTCAATTAAGACGCTATGCCTACACTGCGGGACTTCCTATTTCTATTCTAACGGATTTTGAAGAATTTTCTATTTATGATACAGGCGTCAAACCAAGTGAGAATGACAGTGCGTCGGTTGCAAGAATTTTTTATTGCAAGTATGATGAGTATGAAAAGCATTGGGATTTCCTGAATAATACTATCTCGAAACAGGCGGTCTGGCAGGGCAAACTAAAGAAATATACAACTGATAATACAAAGAAAAAAGGCACTCAGTCTGTTGATAAAGAATTATTAAAACTGATTGAAACATGGCGGTACGAGCTTGCCAAAAACATTTCACTTCGTAACAGAGAACTTGATATTTATCAGCTAAACGAAGCTGTGCAGACACTTATTGACAGAATTATTTTTCTGCGAATGGCTGAAGACCGCAATACCGAGGCTTACGGCTTCCTGCAGGAAATTGCAGGTCGAAAAGAAATTTACACTTCGCTTGTAAAATACTTCGATTCATCGAACAAAAAATATAATTCCGGACTGTTTGCAACGGCCCAATGGCTCGATGTTTTGGGTATTGACGATAAAATTTTCAAAACGATAATCAATGATTTGTACTATCCGATGCCATACGAATTTTCTGTTCTTCCAATTGAAATACTGGGACAAATCTATGAGCAGTTCTTAGGAAAAACAATTACGCTTTCCGACAGGCACGTTGCGGATGTGATAGAAAAGCCCGAAGTTCGCAAAGCGGGCGGTGTTTACTACACTCCGAAGTACATTGTGGATTACATTGTTGAAAATACGGTAGGCAAAAAGATAGAAAACAAGTTACCGAAAGAAATAGAAACATTAACAATACTCGATCCTGCCTGTGGTAGCGGAAGCTTTCTTGTAGGTGCTTACAAGTTTCTGCTGAACTATCACAGCGAATACTATACGAACGCAAATAATGTGGCGAAAGCACTGAAGGACGGCAAGATTTATTCTGCCGGAAAAGATGATTACAGGCTAACAATAAGGGAGAAGAAGAAAATTCTGCTGAACAACATTTACGGTGTGGATATTGACAGCCAAGCGGTGGAGGTAACTAAGCTGTCGCTGTTGCTTACGCTGATGGAAGGCGAGATTGTGGAGAGCAGGGGACAATTGTTTCTGAAAAGTATTTCGGAAGCACTACTGCCAAATCTGAATAATAATATAAAGTGCGGGAACTCGCTGATTGGCACTGATTTTTACAAGGATAAAGACCTGGTGCTGTTCGACAGGCACGAGCAGAGGAAAATAAACTGTTTCGACTGGGATGTGGAGTTTAAGGAAATAATGAGTGACGGCGGTTTTGATGTGGTGATTGGGAATCCTCCTTATATAAAATTACAAACTATGATGGAAAGCCAACAAGAAAGCCTACCTTATTTTAAAGAAAAATACAATTCTGCTTCTTCAAATAATATTGATATATATTTAATCTTTCTTGAAAAAGCACATAAAATAATAAACAATGCAGGGATAGCAGGTTACATCCTACCTCACAAATTTTTCCAAGAACAAATGGGTGAAAATATCAGGAAATATTTAGCACAACATAATGCAATAAAAGAAATCATTAATTTTGGTGCTAACCAAATATTTGATAAAGCTACAACATATACATGCTTATTCTTTATGGACAAAGGTAAAAAGAATAATTTTAATTATAAAGAATATAAATTAGGTGAAGATATTGAAAGTAGATTAAATAAAATTAAATTTATTACAATACCAATTAATAAATTAAATGATGATAAATGGAATTTTTTCGATGAATCTACTACAAATTTATTCGATAAATTTAGTT
>JBAYGQ010000330.1:0-4095 GCA_041666585.1 Bacteroidota bacterium | reverse complement strand
TGTAACAATAAGAAAAATTATTAGAAAGACTGACACATTAGGTAATGCATTTTTGTTCAATAGCGCCTCATTAACCGGAGTATCTATACCCGATTCAAGCCGTATATACGTACCTGTTCGTTTCCAGCCTACACAAAAAGGCAAACACATCTTAGTTATCGAGTTCGACAACACAGGAAGTCAGAATCCGTTGGATTTTCCAAGAACTACACTGCTCGGAATCGGTGTTGATTCAATCACAGGTGTTCAAGACAGCAAAGTAAATAAGGAAAAAATCCGGAATTTCAGAGTGTATCCCAATCCGTTCGAGAGCGGCACTACATTCAGTTTTGATTCCGAAATATCTGGTAACTCGGTTGATATAGAAATTTATGATATTCTGGGAAGCAAAATCACAACCATAAATAGTATAATATCCGAAGGAGAAAACCGCATCAACTGGAACGGCAGAGACCGCTCAGGCAGTAAGCTGAAAAGCGGTGTGTATTTTGCAAGACTCAAAAACACTGCGGTTTATTCGTCATTGAGTTTGTTACTAATTATACAATAACTTGATAACTTTTAGCAAAAGTTGAAAATTAATATAAGAAGATTCCAGACAAGCTGGAATGACTTCATTCTTCTTACTTTATGAACTTTTTGAGAATATTTTCAGTCCTACTATCCCCGATACAATAAGCAGAATGCAGATTATCCGCGGTAAATCACGGGATTCGTTGAAAAATAAAATTCCGTAAATTGCAGTTCCCACCGCTCCTATTCCTGTCCATACGGCATATCCCGTTCCAATCGGTATAGTACGCAATGCCAAAGAGAGAAAATAAAAACTGACAATCATACCTGCAACCGTGCCGATGCTGGGATAGAGCTTCGTAAAGCCTTCTGCATATTTAATACCTATTGCCCAGACAATTTCCATAATTCCGGCAATTCCGAGATAGAGCCACGCCATAAAAACCTAAATTTATTATGATTTATTTTATTCTTACAACTCTTATAAACTTTACAAACTGAGCCAACAACCCCCGGCACAGTTTTAGAACATAGAAGAAAGAAATAGAAAATAGAAATTAAGAAGATCCTGAAACAAGTTCAGGATGACAGTCTAAAATCATTTTTAACTTTTCATTTTTCATTTTTCATTTTTCATTTATTTTATTCCTCCCAAATAAAATGGAAAAGAAAATAAGAGGCGGTTATCATAATGCCGCAGTAGGCAAGGATTAATTGCAAATTGGTTTGTGCTTCGGAAAAAAGTTTTCCTTCGAATGACATCTGTGTAGTCTCAATTCCAAGCAGAATAAGCGGCAGAACTATCGGAAAAGCAAGCACCGGGAATAAGGCTCCCTTAGTTGCGGCTCTTGCTATTATTGCGGAAATTATCGTTGTGCCTCCAGCAAGTCCGAGACTTCCCAAAAAGTGATTAGTCAAAAATATTGAGTAGGTTTTTATTTCTATACTGCCGAAAACCAGAAAAAGAAGCATAATGGCAAGCGAGTTTATCGCTATGGAAAGAATCGTGTTATACAGTAGTTTCCCGAAGTAAACCGCACCGGATGAAGTAGAGATTTTTAATAAAAATGATGTGCCTCTTTCTTCTTCGCTTACAAAGGATTTTGCAAGTCCCGTCATGGCGGAAAAGAACATAATAATCCATACAAAACCTGCTACCAATCCGTTAGAAAGCTTCTCGGTCATTGTGCTGATTGCCAGCATTGTTACAGTGGTTACCACAAATAAAAGAATAGTGGAAATCGAATATCTTGTGCGGAACTCGCTGAAAAGGTCTTTATATAATACTGCAAGTACTTTTTTCATAACTATCTGAACATTTCAAGTTGTAATTTCATTTTAATACCGAGTATCAGGGACAGATTAGAAACTGACCAGTTGCCGTCGGAAATCATATTAGAGAAAGGAGCGGAATAATTAATTTCACCGAATACGGCGTATTCTTCATCCAAGAAATAATTTACACCCAGACCGAGAAATCCTCCGATTCTGAATGTATTCAGAGAACTCAGTGAGGTCGGTCCGTCGGGAGAAATTCTTTCATTTGAGCCGTTGCTGTAAATTCTGTCATTCGGAATTGCAATCCTGTCCATAACGGTTACCGCTTTCGACAAAGCCAGAGTAAGATTCAAACCAATAATCCCATAAAAATTTTTGTCAAAATACCATTCAGCCGCAGGTGCAAAATTCAGCATTACACCGTCCACACCCAAAATTTTCTCCTCCTGAAAAGGTAATAAACGCTGAGTGATTTCATCGCGAATGCTGTCAATCTGTCCCGGTGCAACAAGTTTACCGCCGAAGCTTTCAAAAGATAATCTACCGGAAAGAGTAAGCTTCTTAGCAATTTCACGTCCTACATAAATACCACCCCAGCCGCCGAATCCCGATGCATCCGAAAATTTCCCGAATGAGGACAAATTGCCTGTATTGGAAAAATCTGCTGTATGAAACACAGATGAGACTTTTGCGAAAAGACCTACATAAAGTCCTTTGCCTAAAGCGCAGTTCTCGTTTACACCCTCGGAAAGCGAGAAATATGGTCTCCTGTTTTTACCCATAGGGTTGAAACAAAGTGTAAATAGTGACTTGTTCAATGCAATATCGGTTGCTTCAATCACGGCACGACCGGCTGTTTTTGACTGGATTTGTTTTAAATCAACAGCAAGCTGAAGCACTCCTTCGTCAAATTTTGGAATTGACATTTCCAGATTATCACTTTCCAAAATCTTTACTTCTTTCAATCCGGAATCATCCAATCTGTCATCTCTGAAAATCAGGGAATTCCCCCGAGCTTCGTATTTGAATTCTGCAATCGGCGGCACAGTATCCTGCACAGGCTCGTAATCGTGAAACGACTGTCCTCCCATTGTTCCGTAAGCATCGTAAGCATCGCCTTTATATCCGAATCCGTATGAATACATACCGAAGGGCAAAGCACCTTCTATATAGTGCGAACCAAACGGTACATTGATGAATCCTATCGAATAACGGCTGATGCCTAAAGGCTCAAAATAAGCCGAATCAATTGTTTTCCCGTCTAATTTCAATGTGCCTATTGCTTTTGCAGGCACAACAATATTTATATAATGCTTCCAGAAGCCGTTTACAGGTGTAGCAAATCTGTATCTCTGCAAAAACTGCTGAGTCGGGCTTATGAACAGCATCATCGGGTCACCGATTGAATCTCCGTTTTGGAAACCCTGTGAAAACTGAGCTACAAGCACAGGTTTATCTGCAGTTATCTGAATATTTTTACTTGAAATATTTTCGTAAAACTGTCCTGAATTTAATGTTTTTACTAATTTGCTATCTTCAAAAACTCTTGTCTTGTTCTCATTTGCGAGAATTCTGTATGAATATTTGGAGCGTGATTTCAAAATACCTATATAAAAATGCTTACCCCATGAATTAACGGGAGGCACTTGTTCGGTCAGGTGATTGCAGGCTATAATAGACTGTGGCACATAAGCACACTGATGACCGCTGAAAACGGCAATCTTTTTATTTGACTTTATCTGTGAACCTGTTAAATCTAACTTACCGATGTTCTCGTATCGCGAAACCACCTGATAAACATCACCTCTGTTGAGCCTTACAGTGTAGGGAATGTCCTTTTCATGCAGAGTAGTGTTCCATGTAGGTACAATTGTCATCACAGTAGAATCTTCGGTAGCTACAATTGTGAACTGAGAGAGCAGGTCAACATTCGAAACAGAATAACCCATCACTCTGTACTCTGTGCCGAGTACTTCTGTCGGCAATCCGAGATATGTGTCGGTAGTCTGAAATCTTCTGTTCAAACCATACACAGAAACCGGCTGGTCTGAAGTTACATGTACACCGAGTCTTTCGATTTTTTCGGAACTAACTACCTGTGCCTTCTGGTCAATTTTGACGTTTACTACAGTTTCGGCAGGGACGTTTACTTCTTTCAGAAAATTAATACCGTCAATTTCGATTTTTACTTTCGAGTCGAACTCACCTGTTATGAACAATTCAAGAAAAATTTCGTTATTATTCGACTGGTCATTTTTAAAATTTTTCTGGAAGCATAGCCAGAATTCTTTACCGACAGGGTTT
>JBAYGQ010000329.1:0-4100 GCA_041666585.1 Bacteroidota bacterium | reverse complement strand
TTACTTCATATTGTTGATGTATCGCACGGCTATTTCCGCGAGCAGATAAGAGCGGTTCTGCAGACTCTTGAAGAGCTTAAACTTGACGATAAGCCGGTTATTACTGTATTCAATAAAATTGATTTGCTGAATGATTTCGACGAAGTGAAGATGATTGAGAATGAGTTCCCCGATTGCATCTTTGTTTCGGCTGAGCGCGGTATCAACATAGTCAAATTGCTTGAGCTGATGCAGAATAAATACAGTGAACAAAGTTTGGTTTTGAATTTCATACTCCCTTATTCGGCAATGGAACTTGTTTCTATAATATATGAGACTGCCGACATCCTGAACAGAACTGATATGGATGAGGGAATACAATTCGAAGTCAGAGTACCAAAGGAGCATACAAAAATCTTTATGAACCATTTTGAAGAGTATGTTAATTAAGCAAGATTCAAGTATGGATGAGCAGTTAATCAGAAATGTATTACACGATACAAGACAGAAAATTAAATATTTGATTTATTCCAAGCGAATTCTGACCAAAGAAGAAATGCTGCAGGAAATAAGAAAGTTTAATTTCTCTCCCTCTAATATTGGACAAAATACAGGTGCTACTGTTGAAATTTATGCTGAAGAATAAAATAAATTCTGAATTCTGAATTCTGAATGCTGAATTAAAGAAACGTAGAATTTTCTTGTTCCCAAGCTCCTGCTTGGGAACACCTCTTTAAAACATAATGTTCCGATTAAATCAAGGAAATCCTTTAATCCTTAAAATCAAGGTTCAGACTTCTATCAATACGTGTAATACCAAAATCCGCTGAATCCGTGATTCAGACAAACAATTCATAATTCATAACTCATAATTCATAATTATTAGAACCCTTGCTTTTGCAGAAAAATTCCCTTATCTACTTTTGCAAAGAAGTCCTGATAAAACTTGGCATCGTCAACAGGATAGACTTCAAGTACATTACCTTTATTATCCAATACTTTTGCCTGAAAGTTTGCACGGACCTTAGACCTTTTTCCCAATTCGCTGACATTAACCGATACTTCAACAACTTTTACTTTCTGATAAGTAGTTTCGGTATTTGATTTACTTGATGAACCGCGTGCGGCAACCCTGAAAAAAGTTGTCCAGAAATCTTCATTTCTGTTTGCAGCTGTAGAATTTCGCAAATCAATCTCTTTAGTCGCTGTAAGAAGTCCAAGGTCAACAACTGCATTTTTAACGACAAAACCGTCATCCTGCAAAACATTAAGCACAGCCTTCATAATAAGCTTAGTGTCGTTAGTATCGAACTCACGTGTCTGGAACTCGCGGATTTCGAGTTGTGTCTTCTGTTCCGGTATATCCTGTCTCGTAACGATTGTACATCCCGAAAGGAACACCAGTACCAATAACAATTTTAACAAAATTTTTGATGTCATTTTTTTTACCTGTATTTAAAATTTACTGGCATGATACGTAAAGGATTTAACCTTATCGTTTGCGTCGAATTTTATAACAACGGTTAGAGTTTTCTGAGTCATACTTGCGGCTCCTGATTGTTCCGAATGTCCTGCAAGAATCAAGAAAATACTCGTCTGGCTCTGAGAATAGGAGGCTTCCGTTGCGATTTTGTCGTAAATCCAGGTAACAGATTCGTTTTCATCTTTTGTAACAATATTCGGAGAGCCGAGTATCTCTGCCACCTCTGCACCGGACATACCTTTTTTGATTTCTTTTTGTACCAGACCAGCAGTAAGTTCCCGCTCCTGAGTGGAGCCGAGATTTGACTGGTGCTCTCTTGCAGTAGTACATGACAATACTAAAGCCAAAGGAATAGCAAATAAAATTAATAATCTGATTTTTTTCATTTTTAAGTTCCTTGTAAATGAATAAATTTTCTTGTCTAAACTTAGTACGAAAAAACCTGAAATAAAGTTACAAAATAAAATAAGAAATTGCTATATTTTATCTGCAATAGCCTGTCCCATCTCATAAGTTTTTGCATTTCCGCCCATGTCATAAGTACGGCACAAGCCCTCTGCAATAACAGCGGCTGTGGCTTTCTCAATTTTTTCAGCCATTTCTTTTTCTCCGAGCCAATCGAGCATCATCTTAGCCGCCAGAATAGTGGCAATAGGATTGACTTTATTCAGACCGAAATACTTTGGTGCTGAACCGTGTGTAGGTTCAAACACTGCAAGTTTTTCGCCGATATTTCCCGAACAGCCGAAGCCGAGTCCGCCTACCATCTGTGCGCAAAGGTCGGATATTATATCTCCGTATAAATTCGGTGCAACCAGAACGTCATAATTTAATGGATTCTTGAGCAACCACATTGTCATTGCATCAATGTTAGCTTCATCATACTGAATTTCCGGGAAATCTTTGGCAACTTCTTTGCTAATTTCAAGGAACAATCCGTCTGTTGCACGTACAACATTTGCCTTGTGAACTACTGTAACTTTCTTCCTTCCGAATTTTCTTGCAAAGTCGAAAGCGGCTCTGATTATGCGCTCGCTACCCTTCACAGTATTTACTTTGCAGGAAATTGCATACTCATCACTTTTTAAATTCTTAAATTTATCAAAAGGTTTATTCAGTTTGGAAAGGCAGTCGGCAAGCTCCTGCGGAACTGTATTGAATTCAACTCCTGAATACAAATCTTCAGTATTTTCACGGAACACAACAATATCAATATTTTCTTTGAAATTAAGAGGATTACCGGGATAAGCTTTGCAGGGGCGAAGACAATTGTATAAATCGAATGTTTGTCGCATCCGAACAATCGGAGAACGGTAAATTAATCCTTTCCCTTTCAGTTCAGGAACTAATTCTCCTTCTGCGGCTTTAACCGGCTTGGATGTAATTGCACCGAACATAGCGGCGTCAACACTATTAAGTAAGTCAATTGTTCTTTGCGGAAAGGCATCACCTTCTTTGCACCAGAACTCCCAGCCGATGTCTCCATGAATGTACTCTGCATTAAGTTGTACTTTATCAAGCACAATTTTAGTAGCTTCCAAGACTTCAAGACCGATGCCGTCTCCGGGTAACCAAGCAATTTTGTAACTTTGTTTATTCTGATTAACCATGATTTTTTCTCTTCAGTTTCTTAATTTTTTGTAAAATATCCAAATCAAAATTAGTTAATAAATATGATACGTAAAAAAATATTTACCGGAATAGGGGGCGGAACTTTTTGTTGTTCCTAAGTTCCCTCTTGGGAAAACATTTCTTCTCTTCAATCAGTGTAATCCATTAATCAAGGTTCAGACAACAACATCAAACATTCTGAACCATGATGCACATGATTAATTTGATTTCCCCGATAAATACGCATTAAAAAAAGAATATTCAAAATTTAAAACAAGGTAATCCTTTAATCCTAAAAATCACAGTTCTGACAACAATTCATTATAAGAATATATATTTATTATTTAGATTTTTTGAAACTTTTTGCCAAAAAATGTGTCTTTGTAAGTATAGGTAAATGCATTAATAAAATATGTTGTTTATTTTTGGCTAAAAAAATTTGAATAAAGGTAAACTTTTGAAAAAAATCTTTTATTATTTTTTCTTTTGAATTTTTGCTCATGTTGTGCAATTATGTACGTGGAAATTCGATGAATCAGTATATAACTTATCAGTCTCTTACTGGTCTATATACTAATCCATTACCTTAGGTTGCTTTACAAATTGTCCTGAAATACCTTGGTTGTTAGATGTAAAATGAACCTGAGAATTATTCGCAGTTTCATTGAATAAATCATTTTAATAATTATGTGCACTTGGAGCCTATTATGAAGAATCTGTTCTTCTTTATCTTCTCAGTATTATTGAATACATTTTATTTCACTCAAAATACATATCCGCAATTAACAAGCCAATGGGAAATTGCAGATTCTGAGAAAATTCTATATTCTTCTTATACTTCTATTAATGGGAATATGTCAGGTTATGACGAAAATGATATTGTAGTTTTTGGTGATGTTTTTCCATATCTTGATCCGCATAAGAATGAATATAAAATAAAAACATTTACTAATAAGGGACAAAATAATAAAATTATTTATCATGATTCAATTAATATCAATGATTTGTGGTATTCCATAGCACACCC
>JBAYGQ010000328.1:0-4101 GCA_041666585.1 Bacteroidota bacterium | reverse complement strand
CCTGACTATGTATTTCTGCAATATAATAAAAAAAAATCTAATTTCATAGAAAAAAAGAAAGAATTTATTCCTTGACTTCTGATTGGCAACAGATAAAAAATTATTTTTTGTACAGAAATTTTGCCTCAAGTATTAATTTCCAAAATCAAGATGGATTAATAACGTAAAATTCTTTCGGCAATCTAACAATGAACTGAGTTCCGGAGTGGCTTTCATCCTGAGCAAGATAGCAGGGAGATTCAACAGTGATTTCGCCGTTGAGTTTATTTATTACCTGCATAACGATAGACATACCAAGTCCCGTGCCTTCAATACCTTTGCGTTTGGATACCGTTGAACGGTAGAAATCCTCAAAGATTTTATCTTTTTCAGCAAAAGGAATTCCAATCCCGTTATCGGCAACTGAAATTGTAACATCTTTTTTGAAAGCTTTAAGAGTAATTTCTATTATACCGCCTTGTTCTGTATATTTACACGCATTTGAGACTAAATTTCCGAGAGCCATTTTAAGTAATTTCGGTTCAGCCTGAATTGTAAAATTTTCGGATTCGTCGAAAATAAAATTGTATTGAATATTTTTTGAACTCATCATATCGCGGGTTTCTTCGTAAATTTCAAGAAAAACAGCAGTTAAATTAACATCTGTAACGTTTTCGATACCTGATTCGAGTTTTAACTGAGATATATTCAGAATATCGTTAATCATAGTAATTGCACCGTCTAATCTGTGTTTAGAGCGTTCGAGAGGTCTCTTTTGTTCTTCATGTACAACTCCGAGCGTACCCTCCAAAATCATGTTTATATAAGTAGTAACTGCGGCAATAGGAGTTTTCAGGTCGTGTACAACGGACATTACATATCTTGTTTTAGATTTTTCCGCATTTTCAAGTTCTTCGTAAGCAAGAGTCAGAGCCCGCTCTCTTTGGTAAAGCGGTTTGGCGATAGAATTAGCCAGATAAACACTCATATAGAGAGAAAGCCCGAATAAAGCAAAATAGATAACCAGATATGAAGCATTGTTATAAAGCGGTACGTCAAGAAATCCCTGAATTGTATGATGTGGTACAATTCCGTTAAATTCTAAAATTGAACCTGTAATTGCAACCAACAGTGTGCCCGATACAATTAATGAAATGTAAGAACCGGTAAGGAACAGGCTTCCGATTATAACATGGAAAATAAAAAGGGCAAACAGAGGGGTTTCCACTCCTCCTGTAAAATAAATAAAAATTAATAGAGCAATAAAATCGCAAATAATTTGGATTAAGGAAAAATGCAAACTATTGAACTTGTTTTTTTCCAAAACCGCCGGTAATTTGTGCCAAAACCGATGAAAAAGTATATTGTATCCGAGAATAGATACCGAGATTATCCAAAGCGGGGTAGTATCAATTGAAAAATAAGGAAAAATGTAATGCAGAATATAAATGCCGATTATAAGGGAAATCAACATTATTACGGCACCATACCTCAACATTATCAGCCAACGGTTACGATTACGTATTTCATACCAGAACTGGTCGTACTTAATTCGCTCGGGTATCAGTGTAAATATGGAATCTTTCATTCGGTTTACTCCGAAGGCTGTCTAATAAGTTATTTACATTTATTTATTAATTTCCGAATTATCTGAAATTATGAATAATGGCTTTTTGCGACTATTCTTTAAAATGTTAAATTGAATTTTAAAGGTTTATATTTTTTTTTATTTTCTCCTATTTTTATTTTCTCTTTAGCCGGAAGTTTCTTACCGGCTAAAGAGTATTTAATAATTTAATTTGTTTTATTTCATAATTCATAATACGAAATTGGATGGAATTATCCAATAAATTTTCCTCTTTTTACATAATGAGTATGTAAAAGTTTGTGAGATTTGTGCCCACAAGGTCCATCTGTTAAAAAATGCTCATATATATATTTGACATGCGGATTCTCGTGCGATTTCCTCAGTGTCAACTCTGAATCTTCCTGATAAATAGCCTCAGCACGTTTTTTTCGGATTTCCGGTGATGTCGGGATAGGTTGGCCGCCACCGCCGATACATCCACCGGGACAAGCCATTATTTCAATAAAGTGGACATTATTCAGCTCTCCGTTTTTAATACCTTCCATAACTTTTTTAGCATTTGCTGTTCCGTGTGCAATCATGAAATTGACTTCTACTCCTTCGAGGAAGTTCCAGTCAGGTAAAACATTTTCCAATTTTACGGAAGCTTGTTTTACACCTTCAAAACCGCGGCAGGGAAGAATATCGAGATTTTTGAAAGGTACTTCTCTTCCAGTAACTAATTCATATACGGTTCTCAGTGCGGCTTCCATTACTCCGCCAGTTGCTCCGAAAATCAATCCTGCACCCGATGCATCCCCGAACGGGTCGTCGAATTTGCTTCCCGGAAGTTCAGGAAGATTCAAGCCCGCTTCGCGTATCATTTGAGCGAGTTCGCGTGTAGTCAAGCCGTAGTCAACATCTTTGAATCCCGAATCAATCATTTCAGGTCTATTACATTCGAATTTCTTTGCCGAGCAGGGCATTACAGCTACAGTTACGATATCTGCCGGGTCAATACCGGCTTTTTCTGCATAAAAAGTTTTTATAACAGCACCGAACATTTGTTGGGGTGATTTGCACGAAGACAGATGGTCGAGATATTCAGGATAAAAATGCTCAATGTATTTTATCCAGCCCGGTGAGCAGGATGTAAGCTGAGGCAGAACGATTGATTCGTCTTTGTCAACCAATAATTTTTTCAATCTCATCAATAATTCAGTGCCTTCTTCCATAATGGTAAGGTCAGCGCTGAAATCGGTATCGAACACTTTGTCGAAACCGATCATTTTGAGAGCTGTGTTCATTTGATAAGTCATAGAATGTCCCGGAGGCAAACCGAATTCTTCACCGATTGCGGCTCTCGGGGATGGGGCTGTCTGAATAACGACATGCTTTTTGGGATTGTCTATTGCTTCCCATATTTCATCTGAGGGATCGTTTGCTTTCAAGGCGGCTGTGGGACATCTGTTGATGCACTGTCCACAGTTAATGCAGACTACGTCGGCAAGCGGTTTATCCATAAATGTAGAGATTGTTGTTTTGTATCCTTTCTTAGTGGCTTCGAGAACACCTACTTCCTGCAAGTCAATACAGGTACGGACACATCGCTTGCAGAGAACGCATTTGTCCATATCGCGAATTACAGAGTAACTGGATTTATCTATTATATGTCTTCTTTCTGTTACGTGTCCGAATCGGTAAAAATCAACACCGTATTCTTTAGCGAGTGTCTGAAGTTCGCAGTTACTATTTCTGTGGCATGAATAACATTCTCCGTAGTGTTCGCTTAACAATAAGTCAAGAATATTTCGTCTTGCTTTGCGGACTTTTTCGGAAGTTGTGTGAATTTTGATTCTGTTTGTTATAGGATATGTACAAGAAGTCTGCAAAGTACGCATACCTTCTACTTCGACCGTACAAATACGGCAAACACCTGCAATGCACAAGTCTTCGTGGAAACACAAAGTAGGCACATGTATATTATTTTGTTTACAAGCTTCAAGAATCGTTGTTCCAAGCGGTACTTTAAACGCTTTTCCGTTTATTTCGATTTCTACCAAAGAACCGATATAGTTCATGTCGGATTTAGGGACAATAAGCGATTTTTGTGCGACCGGAGCGCGGTTATCTGATTTATTTTTTTCCATTGTCATTTCCGTTTAACTGTGTGAAAAAATTTCGTTTTCGAAATTGGTCATTATTGAAATAAAGGCATTGGGACTTGACTGACCCAAACCGCATTTAGAAGCAACCTGCATAGTTTTACCGAGTTCTATAAGGTCACGCAAGTATGAGAATGAACATTCGCCCTTTTCAACTTTTTCGATTCCTTCGAGCAGTCGTACATTACCGATTCTACAAGGAGTACATTGTCCGCATGATTCATCTACGAAAAATTCCATAAAGTTTTTAAGGACCTGTAGCATATCTCTTGATTCGTTGAAAATAATAATTGAACCGCCTGTGGATAAATCTTCGAAGGATATTTTGCGGTCAAATTCGCTTTTTGGGACACAATAACCCGAAGCACCTCCAACCTGAACGGCTTTAGT
>JBAYGQ010000327.1:0-4116 GCA_041666585.1 Bacteroidota bacterium | reverse complement strand
CCAGGTCATCATACCTCTCAGGGTGGGATATTTGTAATCTAGACTGTATTCTCCCGGTTGCTGGCTCTTCCCGAGAAGGTAAAGAATTGACCATTTCACTGAAATCAAATTCATATAACCTCCTTCAGCGGCACTCACACAGGCAGGCATTCCTATTGCAATCTGCTCCGGCTTCAGACCTGCAAAGTGTCCACCATCTGTATCGAAACCCCGAAGTACAGCATCAGTCTGCGATATTAGAAAATCAACCGTACCCTGTGTATAGATTTTTCCGTCTATACCGTACATCGTACCGCTGTTGTACAACTGCATGTGCAAAATATCAATCGAATCCCGTAAAGCGTCAATTACGGGCAGATAAGCACCCCATTCACCTTCATATTTTGACATTCCTCCCGTAACGCCCGCAGTTTCCGGCGCCATAGTAAGCATCATTTTTCTTCCGTACTTGTTGCGGTATTCACTACTTATCTGCTTAATCGCAGAAATCAAATTTATGATTTTCGAATCGACAGGATTAGCAATAGTACCACCCGAAACAGTTACAGAGCCGCTTTCCAAATCAATATCAATGCCATCGAAACCATAAGTATCTATTATTTTCAAAACTGAACTTACAAAAACTTTTCTCTGATTTGTATCTTTCAGCTCTACTAGTGTACCTCCCCCACCGATGGAAATAAGCACTTTCCTGCCCTGACTGCGAACTGTATCCACCTGTGCTTTAAATGTACTCTGATTTACTTTATACGGTACAAACTCCATATCGCAGATAGTACCTGTCTTAGGAACTGCAAAAGCAACATTAATTACATTATATCTTGAGTCAACAGAATCGAGCGGGACATAAGCGGCAATGATTGTATTCCAGTTATGCCAGTAGCCTATTAATGCGGGATCCGGCACCTGTCCATTTGAATTCAGCGACAGAATGAATAACATCAGAAAAGAAAATACTAATTTTGTTGATCTTGTCATTTTTTCAGTTTTTAAAGTTTGTGTTAGTGAAATACTAAAAGTGAAAAATATTTTTTATATATGTAAATATCTTAACAGCATTCTTAATTTTTCTTTCAGATGATAGAACTTATTTAAAAAATAAATCCCTGATTAATTCAACCGTTCCCCAAAATAAGTAGCTAATAATTAAGGCTAAAATTAGCATCATAATTACAATAATTATAGTAAGCAAAATTGAAATAGTTTTTACTAAAATGATATTAAGTTTAGGATTTTTTATTAATTGTAAATCATTAACAACTGTTCTACTTTCCCTGTAGGTCTCTCTTAGCCACCTTAATGTTGTCATAAAATATTCTCCAAAAAGTGAAAAATATTAAATTTGGAAATTGTTTCTCTTCTATATTTTTAATTATTAATTCCTTAATTATTTAAATCTTCTTCAAATATTTTTCTCAGATATTCCCATACATAGATTCCTGTGTCGTGTCCGTCGCCCCAGACGGCTTGCACGGCGTAGTTGCCGACTGTTTTCAGGGATTTCAATTCGTACTGATTGGGATTTATTATATTGAACTGAAAAATTGCATCTTCGGTTTTTTCTTTGCTTTTGGCTTCGCACAAGGCACAGGGGCAATTATCTCTGAACTTTTGCAGAGAGATAGTTGCAGAAAAACCGTCCTGCCATTCAGCATGGATAGAGTTATCGTCAGTTCTTTTTATTAATTTAGGTGCTGATTTACTCATAATATAAAACCAAATTGTCAGAATAAAAGAATTAAAATTAATAGAAAATATTTTATTTCTGAGTGCATACCAATATACAGTTTAGCACTCCGCTTTCTTTAGTCCAGATTTGCTCGCTCACAATTCCTCTGCCGCGTATCTGCACCTTAATACCGTAAAAATGCAGAATATTTATTGCCCGCCGCATAGACAGACCTCGCACGTCAGGTCGGGCAGGATTAGCTTTTGCGGTTTTTGTATTCTGTACATATTCGCTTTTTGCAGTTGTAATCATAATCTCGGAGCCTGCCGGCAATTTTGTTCCGGATTTTGGATTTTGTGTTATAATAATCTCACTATGACCAGAATCACTTTTATTGTTGCCCGATTTCAGCATCAGCACATAGTTTTGAGCTAATATATGAGCATCCGAAGTAAACATACCGACAAAATTCGGACAGTAAACCGAGTCTTTACCTTTTTTTTGAGTTACAGAACTTGTATTAGACGCTACCAAACGGTTTGTTGAGAGCCAGTTTACAGCAATATTCCTGAAAACAGGTGCCGCAACCGCACCTCCGTAATAGGCTCCCTGCGGATTGTCCAACAGTACAAGCAATACCACACGCGGATTGTCAGCCGGGAAGAAACCGATAAATGAAGCGAAATAATTTGATTTTGTATATACACCGTTCGTAAGTTTCTGGCTTGTGCCTGTTTTGCCCGCAATCATCACTCCGTCAATTTTAGCGGGTTTACCCGTTCCGTTTTCCACTACTCCGGTAAGCATTTTTTTCAGAGTTTTAGCGGTTGATTCTTTAACCACACGGCGGATTTTTTCAGGTTTGATTTCCCTGCTTTCATTAGTTTTATAATCGAAAATATTTTTAACTAAGAAAGGCTTCATCAGTTCACCGTTATTGGCAATAGTGGCATAAGCAGAAATCAATTGCAGGGGTGTAACCGCTATTCCGTAACCGAAAGACATATATCTTTTTGCCACGGGAGTCATTTCCTTAGGTCTTCTTATTCTCCCGGGAACCTCTCCGGGAGCGTCAATTCCTAATGTATTACCGAAACCAAAATCGCGAATGTATTTATAAAATTCATTATCGGGAACAGAATTTCCGACAGATGAAAAAACTATGTTACTCGATTTTTCTAATGCTTCCGCAAAAGTAACCTTACCGATTGCATGGTCATCGGTAATCTGATATTTACCGAAATCGAGCAAACCGTTGTGCCCGTCCACCATAGTACCTGGATTAATCAGATTCATATCCAAAGCGGCAGAGGCTGTAATCAGCTTGAAGGTAGAGCCCGGCTCATACGTATCGGTGAATGAGATGTTTCGCATTGCACTGTGACTGCCCGAACTAACCTTATACGGACTAAATGTAGGATATGAAGCAATTGCCAGTATTTCACCCGAAGAAGGCTCCAAGGCAATTACAGTACCGTTTAATGCACTTGTTTTAGTCATAGCCTGCGATAGCTCGTATTCGACTATTCTCTGCAATTCAATATCAATAGTAAGAGTAAGAGACTTACCGTGTTCAGCTTTTATTACAGGCAAATCTGCGGAGGGGTGAAGATTGCCTTTACCGTCCCGTTTCATTATCATATAACCGCTTGTACCGCTTAGAACTGTGTCCCATCCCAGTTCTATTCCGGATAATCCTTTGTTGTCTATGCCTGTGCAACCTATAATTTGCGAAGCGAGTGGTGCATACAAATAATTACGGCGTGCTTCAATTATTTTAATCAATCCGCGGTCTTTAAGTGTATCGAGAGCCGATGTTTCTCCGGGCATTAAACCGCGAGCCAGCCAAACGAAACTGCCTTTTGCGGAATTAATTTTCTCTAAATACTCTTTTGCGGGTACACCTGTTGATTTTTCTAAAGAGGCACATATTTTTTCCTTCTTTTCAACTAAAGTAGGGTCAACAGCAATAGACACACCTTGCAATGTAGAAACTAAGAGCTTGCCGTTGCGGTCATAAATATCACCGCGCTCGGCTCTCAGAGGTACTTTGGCTTCCTGCTGACGTTTAGCCATTTTACGGAATTTATCCGCATCAACCACCTGTACCATGAAAAGTTTGATTATTACCGCAATGAAGCCGAGAGCAATCAGTGAAAAAACAAGACGGAATTTCCAGTTTCGCTTTTTCATTGCACTCTGCATTTCATCGGTAATCTCAGTATTTTCTTCGTTCGGCATAAAAAATTTACTTGTTAATTATCCCACAACATCAATAAATGTCATTTCGAGCGTAGTGAGAAATCTATCCTCAAAGATCTTAAAATTTATTAAGATTTCAAAGGTTGGATTATTCACTTCGTTCAGAATGACAGCAAATATTTATTTTCAAGTATCATTCATATTGTCATTTCGAGCGTAGTGAGAAATCTATCCTTTAAGCTCTT
>JBAYGQ010000326.1:0-4140 GCA_041666585.1 Bacteroidota bacterium | reverse complement strand
GAGCTAAGATTCACTCAGGATATTATCGACGATTACAACAAAGAGCTTGAAAAGCTTTCTATAATTGCAAGCCAAACTGACAATGCTGTTTTAGTTCTTGAAATAAACGGAGATTTGGTCTGGGCTAATTCAGCCTATGAAAAGATTTTTGGTTATAGATTAGGCGAATATATTAGCAAGGGTTTAAAGAATTATATAAGTATTTCAAGTTATCCGAATATTGAAAACACCCTAATAAATTGTGTTGATAAAAAAGAAACTCAGATTTTTGAATCAGATGAAATCCGTAGTGATAATACCCGGGTTTGGGTACAAAATACTTTATCTCCGATAATTAACAGTGAGAGTATTGTCTATCAGTTAGTTTGCATTTCTTCTGATATTACAAAAATTAAAGAAGCAGAACTTGAAATAATTAAACAAAAAGAAGAAATCGGTATTCAGCGTGATGCAATGGAAAAGAAAGCTATAGAATTAGCCGAAACATTGGACAATCTTAAGAAAACCCAGAGGAAACTTATTGATTCTGAAAAAATGGCAGCGCTCGGACAGCTTATTTCAGGTGTAGCTCATGAAATCAATACACCGCTCGGAGCCACCCGCTCCTCTATTGAAAATATTGAAAATACTCTAAAGACTGTACTAACCGAACTGCCTGAATTTTTCTTTTCGCTGTCTCCCGAAATCAGACCGGTGTTTATGGATTTGATAAAAACCTCCTTTAAAAACGATATGGTAATCACTTCCAAAGAAGAAAGAAAAATCAAGAGAGAGGTTGCACAAAATCTTGATGAGATGGGAATACCTGACTCATATAAAATTGCCGATATACTCACTGAGATGGGAATTTATGATAATTTTGAGAATTATAAACTTTTACTTGAGCATTCAGATAAAACAAGACTGTTAACAATGGCTTACAAATTATCTGGTTTGCTTAGAAGTAGCAATATCATAGCATCCGCAACAGAAAGAGCATCAAAAGTTGTTTTTGCTTTGAAAAGTTATGCACATTTCAATTCGACTGAAAAACCTGTTTTTGCAAATGTTCAGGATGGACTTGAGACTGTTTTGACCCTTTATTATAATAAAATTAAATATGGAGTTGAACTCACAAGAAAATACATTGATACACCACAGATTGAATGTTATCCCGACGATTTGAACCAGGTTTGGACGAATATGATTCATAATGCTCTTCAAGCTATGGAATATAAAGGTAAACTTTCAATACAAACAAAATTGGAAGGAGGCTATTTAGTTATAAGTATAAAAGATTCCGGGAAAGGTATTCCTGAGGAGATAAAATCCAAAATATTCGATCCTTTTTTTACTACAAAACCTATGGGTGAAGGAAGCGGCTTAGGACTAGAAATTGTTCAGAAAATAATTAAAAAACACAATGGCAAAATAAATTTTGAAAGTGAACCGGGAAAAACAGTATTTAATATATATTTACCAACAAAAAATAATCAGAGCGAACTATGACAAACAGAGTAATACTATGTGTCGATGATGAAAAAATTGTTTTAAACAGCCTTAAAACTCAGTTGCGTGAAAAATATGCAGATTTGTTTAATTATGAAATTGCTGAGAATGCTGATGATGCTTTTGAAATAATTGAAGACTTGGTAGGTGAGGGGTTCGATATTATTGTAATTGTTTCCGATTGGCTTATGCCGGGTATTAAAGGAGATGAATTTCTTATTAAAATCCATCAACAATTCCCAAAAATTGTAACAATCCTTTTAACCGGTCATGCCGATGAGAAGGCAATTCAAAAAGCTAAAGATTTTGCCAATCTGCATAAATGCCTTAGGAAACCCTGGAGCGAGGCAGAGCTGTTCAATGCAATCGAAACAGGTTTAAAGAGTACATCTGAAAATTAATTCAGGTTTGTCGGTAAATACACCCTGAATAATGTATGACCGGGTTCGCTTTCGAATTCAATTTTACCTGCATGTTTATCTACTATTTTCATGGCAAGGTCTAATCCCAAACCTGACCCTTCACCAAGAGGTTTTGTCGTAAAAAAAGGTTTAAATATTTTATCCTGTATTTCTTTAGAAACACCGATACCATTATCAATAATTTCGCAAATACAAAATTCATTATCATTTTTTACTTCTTTAAAAATACTTATTTTTAATGTACCTTGACCTTGCATAGCATAAATTGCATTATTTATAAGATTCATCCATAAAAGTTTGAGGTCATCAGGGTAGCAATTTATCTGAATATTTTCCTGATATTTTTTTATAATTTCAATTTTATTTTTCATTACATCATTCAATAACAACAAAGCCGATTCTACACTTTCCGTAATATCTAATTTTAATGTTTCATTGTTTTGGCTCAGATTAGCATAGTTTTTCAGATTCTGAACTATTTTCATTACTCTTGATGAAGCCACGTTGATATTATTGACTCCTTTCCTGACGGTTTCAAATTTCTCAGCAATTGATAAAATTGTAAAATTGTTAGCACTGTTTAAAATATCAATTATATCATCAAAGTTATTATATATACCTAAATCAATTAAATAACCTAAAATCTTGTTTGCATCAGGTACTTTGTATATATTTAATGTCTCAATGAGTTTCTTTTTTGCATTCAGTTCTTCTTTTTTTGAAGTAAAAACAACAGGCGGCACCTTCCTTTCCAGCATCCTGAACAAGTATTCAATATCCTGTATATCTGAGTTTTTTAAAAAGTCAAATAATTGCAACATCGAATTTTCCAATACTAATCCTGTATTTTTTCCTGATGAGCTTATTGCACCTAGTGGAGTGTTTATTTCATGTGATATTCCGGCTATTAATTGACCGAGAGCCGCCATTTTTTCAGTTTCAATCAGTTTTTTCTGTGTCTTTTGCAAATTTTCAAGTGTCTTGGATAATTCATTTTTTTGGCTTGTTATAATTTCATTATTCTCATTTAATATTTTATTTATTTTTTGGTTTTTTCTGTATCTGTGAAAAAGATACGCTATTAATACAATTACACTGCAACAAATAAGAATTAATAAGTAATTCAGATACTGCCTGTTCTGCAACCTTATTTCATTAATTAACTCTTTCTGTTTTAACAAGCGGATTTCATTTTCATTTTTTTCACTTTTGTATTTTGCTGACATTTTAGCAATTGCTTCAGTCTTTTCTTTTGAAAACAATTCTTCTGATAATCTGATGTAATCATTTAAATACTTATACGCTTTTTTATGATTTCCCATAGCTGAATAAACATCGGCAAGAGTATAATAAATAATTTTAAGCAGATTTTTATTTCCGGCTTTCAGTATTATTTCTTCAGCTTCCTCTAATTTTACGATAGCCGATTTGTAATTCTTTTTTGTTTTATAAAGGTCTGCCAGATTTATCAACGGATGAGTGTATAACTCAATATTGCCTATTTTTTTATGAAGCTCAATGGCTTTCAGATAATAATACTCAGCCTCTTTCAGATTGCCGATAAGATGATTGATCCCTCCGATATTATTATAAACTCCCGCTATCGAAGAACTGTCCTTGATTTTTTCAAAAGCATTTAATGCTTTCAACTGATATTTTAATGCGGTTTTTGTATCATTTTTATAAAAATAAATATTTCCGATATTAATGTATGAACTGCCTATAGTAGCCAAATCATTATATTTTTCTTTTAATGCAAGGGAAATTGAATAATATTCTAATGCCTTATCATAATCTTTCTGATACTTATAAACAATTCCTATGTTTTCTGTAATTCTTGCCTTTAGCACAGGAAAAGAAGTATCTTTTAAATAAGAAAATCCTTTGTAAAAAAAATATAATGAGCTGTCATACATCCCTTTGTTCAGATACATATCACCGATGCTATTGTACGTTTGCACTTTCAGGTCGTCTTTTTTCAATTTATTAGCATAGTTTAAAGACAAATAATATTTTTGAAGTGCCTGATTGCTTTTCGCTTTTCTTGAGTATAAATACCCCTGAAGCTGATAAACTCTGTAGTATAAAATATCGCTATTTGTTTTCTGTGCAATTTTAAACGCTTCTTCAGTATATTCCATCGCACTGTCAACATTCTTCTTTGAAAAATTATTGGCAATCTTATATAAAATCTCAAATTTAACAGAATCATTTTGTGTACGGTATAATT
>JBAYGQ010000325.1:0-4141 GCA_041666585.1 Bacteroidota bacterium | reverse complement strand
GTAATGGATAAAAAATCCCTTACAGAACAAGATATTTGTTCGAAATATATTTTGCCAGCAGTTACTGCAAGTGGTTGGGATTTAAAATACCAAATTCGTGAACAAGTTTCATTTACAGATGGAAAAATTATTGTTCGTGGAAAAACAGTTTCTCGCGGGGAAAGAAAACGAGCTGATTTTATTCTTTATTACAAAAATGATTTACCGATAGCAATTATTGAAGCTAAGGATAATAATCACAGTGTGGGTGCTGGTATGGAACAAGCTCTTGGGTATGCAGATTCGCTCGATATACCATTTGTGTACAGTTCAAACGGAGATGCATTTATTGAGCATGATAAATTTTCCACCGAAGGTATAAAAGAACGAGAAATTGCGTTAAATAAATTTCCAACACCAGAAGAATTATACGAACGTTATAAAATAGCCAAAGGAATTACTAAAAATATCGAATCAGTTATTACTGAAGATTATTTTCAAGAGATACAAGGAAAAACACCCAGATATTTTCAGCGAGTTGCTATTAATCGTGCAGTAGAAGCTGTCGCTAAGGCCCAGAATCGTATTCTTTTAGTTATGGCAACAGGCACCGGTAAAACTTACACAGCTTTTCAAATTATTTGGCGTCTTTGGAAATCTAAAACCAAAAAGCGTATTCTTTTTCTTGTAGATCGAAACATTCTCGCAGATCAGACGATGATAAATGATTTTAAGCATTTTGGTGACAAGATGACAAAAATTAAAGATAGGAATGTAGATAAATCTTATGAAGTATATTTAGCTTTATATCAAGGCATTACAGGAACGGAAGAAGAAAATAATATTTTTAAACAATTTTCTCCAGATTTTTTTGATCTTATTATAGTTGATGAGTGTCATCGTGGAAGTGCTAAAGATAACTCTGCTTGGCGCGAAGTTCTTGATTATTATAAAAATGCTACACAGATTGGTTTGACAGCAACACCAAAAGAAACAAAAGATATTTCTACACAATCTTATTTCGGTGAACCAATTTATACATATTCACTTCGTCAGGGTATTGATGACGGTTTCCTTGCTCCCTATAAGGTTATTCGTATTATTCTTGATCGAGATGTAGAAGGTTATCGTCCAGAAATTGGCAAGATGGATAAATATGGTAATGAAATTCCTGATCGTATTTATAATACCAAAGATTTTGATCGAGATTTGGTTATAGATGAACGCACCGAACTTGTGGCTAAAAAGATTACGGAATATATGAAAGAAACAGATCGTATGCAGAAGGCGATAGTTTTTTGCGTAGATATTGACCATGCTGTGCGTATGCGTCAAGCTTTAGCAAATGAAAATGCTGATAAAGTTTCTGAAAATAGGAAATATATTGTTCGGATTACTGGAGACAATGATGAAGGTAAGAGAGAATTAGATAATTTTATTGACCCAGAAAATCCTTATCCAGTTATTGCAGTTACTTCCAAACTTATGACCACGGGCGTGGATGCTCAAACATGCAAGCTTATCGTGCTTGATCAAAACATCGCCTCAATGACTGAATTTAAGCAGATTATTGGTCGGGGTACTCGCGTGCGAGAAGATTACGGTAAAATGTATTTCACAATAATGGATTTTCGAAGTGCTACAGAACTTTTTGCAGATCCAGATTTTGATGGCCCCGCTATCGTTGTATACGAACCAAAAGGAGATGACCCCATAGCCCCACCAGACGATGTTGATACTATTATTGATGAAGAACCACCTCTTGTATATCCAAAGCCAATTATAGACATTGATATTGTCAGTGAACCTCGCAAGAAGTTTTATGTGAATGGTGTGGATGTAAAAGTGATCAATGAACGTGTCCAATATATTGGAGAAGATGGAAAATTAATTACAGAGTCATTAAAAGATTATTCTAAGAAAAATATTCTGAGTGAATATGCTTCGCTCGATGATTTTTTACAGGCATGGACAAAAAGTGATAAGAAAGAAGCAATCATAGAAGAACTAAAAACCCGAGGAGTATTTTTTGAAGAATTAGAAAAAGAAACAGGAAAAAACTTAGACCCTTTTGATCTTGTTTGTCATATTGCCTACGGCAAGAAACCGCTTACCAGAAAAGAACGTGCGGACAATGTAAAGAAAAAAGATTATTTTGCAAAATATGAAGGTAAAGCTCGAGAAGTCATAAACGCTCTTCTTGAAAAATACGCAGATATAGGTATTACAGCTATTGACGACATCGGGGATTTACAAGTCTCACCGTTTAATGAATTCGGTACGCCTGTGGAAATAGTAAATGACATTTTTGGTGGAAGGGAAGAATATTTAAAAGTTATTAATCAAATTCAGTTTTCACTTTATAGCGCATAAACAATATGGCAATTCAAAATATCATTAAAAATATACAAGACATTATGCGCAAAGACGCTGGGGTAGATGGTGATGCTCAGCGTTTATCTCAGCTTGTGTGGCTTCTCTTTTTAAAGATTTTTGATGATAAAGAAAAAGAATACGAGCTTGTAGATACAAAATATGTTTCTCCTATTCCTGAATCTTTGCGCTGGCGCAACTGGGCAAGTGATGCAGAGGGAATTACGGGCGACGAAATGCTTGATTTCATAAATAATAAACTTTTTAAACAGCTTAAAGATTTAAAATTTAATCAAAATGATGATCCTCGTGGCATGATTGTTAAAGAAGTTTTTGAAGATACATACAATTACATGAAGTCCGGCACTCTTATTCGCCAAGTGATTAATAAGATAAATGAAATAGATTTTAACCACCAAGAAGACAGACATCATTTTAACGAAATATACGAGCACTTACTAAAGCAGTTACAAAATGCCGGGAATGCTGGTGAATATTACACGCCCCGTCCACTAACTCATTTTATTGTTCAAATGCTTGATCCAAAGTTAGGAGAATCTATTCTTGATCCCGCATGTGGTACTGGAGGATTTCTTATAAGCGCGCTTGAATATATAAGAAAGAGTGGGGAGATAAAAACAAAACGTGATGAGCAAAAACTTCAACAACAAGTTCGCGGAGTAGAATTAAAACCACTTCCACACTTACTTGCAATTACCAATATGATTTTGCACGGTATAGAAATACCAGAGCAAGTGCGTCGTGGAGATATGCTTTCGCATCCGCTTCGTGATTATGGTCCGAAAGACCGCGTGGACATTATTGTTGCCAATCCTCCTTTCGGTGGAAGCGTGAAAGACGGCACAGAAGCGAATTTCCCGGCAGATTTTCGTACAAAATCAACTGCAGAACTTTTCCTTGTTTTATTTATGACCCTGCTTAAACAGGGAGGTAAAGCTGGTATTGTACTTCCTGACGGTTCACTTTTTGGTGAAGGTGTTGTGGCTCGCATTAAAGAAAAGCTTCTTGAAGAATGTAATCTTCATACTATTATTCGCTTGCCTCCTGGAGTTTTCCAGCCGTATGCGGGGGTAAATACCAATCTTGTTTTCTTTACTAAAGGTCAATCGACTAAAGAGGTTTGGTATTATCAGATGCCGCTGCCAGCAGGATTGAAACAATATACAAAGAATCGTGGCATTACTGATGCTGAATTTGAACCAATAGCGAAGTGGTTTCAGAATAAAAAAGCGAGTGATAATGCTTGGAAGGTTTCCATAAAGGAAATTCAAGAAAGGAATTATAATTTAGATTTTAAGAATCCGAAAGGCGCGGAAGAGGAGGACGAATTAAGTTCTGAAGATTTGGTTAAGAAAATTTTAGGAACGGAAGAGGAGATTAAGGGAATTTTAAAAAATATATAATTATGGAAGAAAAAGTAAAGATTTTTATTTTTAGTGATGAGTCTGGAAGCTGGCATGACAATAGAAATGTTTATGTGAGGTCGTGGGTAGCTATATCAGAAAAAAATTATCAAAAATTACTTAATAAAATTGATGAAATTTCGTCAATAATTGGTTCTAATGAGTTGAGTTGGAAAATTCTTGCAGGAAATAAAAAGTATTTTAGTGAATTTAATGAGCTACCTTTTAGGATATTTATTACTGTTTCTTCTCCTAAAGATATTAATTGGGATAAGTATATGATTACAAGAAATTTTGATACAAATATAAATAGTTTTGATTTTGGTGAATTAAATGAAGATTTACAATCATATATTAAAGAAAGG